>CAJOOT010000171.1 GCA_905236215.1 uncultured Eubacterium sp. | reverse complement strand
CTTCCACCGTGCGGGTGACATAGTGGGCCCGGTACAATACCGTCATATCCCGGAAAGGGACTCCCTTGTCGTGGAGCTCCTGCATCTGCAGCACCATCCATTCCGCTTCTTCTTCCGCATTTCTTGCATGATGACACAGCACCGATTCCCCGTCCGGCAGCATGGAAATGAGATTTTTCTCAATTCGCGTCCTGTTCTTTGAGATCAGCGAATTGACCGCCGCCAGGATCTGCGGCGTGGAACGGTAATTCTCCATCATCATGATGGTTTTCGTTCCGGGGAAATTCCGGTCGAAATCAAGCAGATATTTGACGTTTGCTCCGCGCCAGGTGTATATGGTCTGATCTGGGTCGCCTACGATGAACAGATTCTTGTGATAACCGCAGAGGACCTCCATTAGCTCATACTGAAGCTGATCAATGTCCTGGAATTCGTCTATCATGATGTATTCCAGGCGTTTTTGCCACTTGAGGCGTATTTCTTCGTTCTGTGAGAATATGTATAGAGAGAACTTGATCAGGTCATTGTAATCAAGACCGAAGCATTTCTTTTCCTGATACAGATAACCATAGAAGATGATGTCGTTGACGGATGCTGCCTGCATGTACTTCCCGTGGAGCGTATCGAGATCCATGGTTATCATGTCGAGATAATAGTCCGGCTTTTTGAAAAGCTTTTGTATCTCAATCATGTCCCTTGCCTTGGAGAAGGTCATATCCCGGAGGGTAAGGCCCCGCTCCTCGTATATGATCTTCAGCATGGAGTCAATATCTGAATTATCCAGCACAAGAAAGCTCTTCGGATACTGCACGGCGAAGCTATCCTCCTGCAGGATTGACACGCAGAATCCGTGAAATGTATTGATATATCCGGTGTCATTGTCTCCTGTAAGATTGTGTATGCGCTGCCGCATTTCGTTGGCCGCCTTGTTCGTAAATGTCACGCATAGAATATTTCCCGGCAGAATGCCCAGTTCCTTCACCAGAAAGGCAAATCTGTGCGCCAGAGCTCTGGTCTTACCGGAACCGGCACCGGCAATTACGCGAACAAAGCCTTCTGTTGAAGTCACCGCTTCCATCTGCGCTTTGTTAAGTGTTGTACTCATATAACCCTCCGCAATAGTCAAATATGATTTGGTAAATCATACTTGAATATAGTCCGGTATGTTTTTAATCTTGATGCTTCTATGTGAAAATACTTTAAGGCAACACCGCAAAGAAATTGGCGCAGTGTTGCCTTAAGTCTATTGAAAGAACTCACTCATTGAAATGCCTAACGCTTCACAAAGCCGATATAAAGTATCAACTGTAAGCTGGCCGCCACGTTTTTCGGTGTTTTTTATAGTTGAAAAGGATATTCCACTTAGTCTGCAAAGTTGATACTCATTCAGGTTGCGAGCCTCCATTAACTCATAAACGCGCTGAACAGTATTAATGGGAATGGAAGTGGTCATTTTCATCCCTCTCTTTCAAGTTTATTCCTCTGCACAAATATAAACACTTATACGGTACAGTCATCCGGACTCAATTAAGCACACGGCCAGCAATACGGAAAAAAGCATGAGGCGAAACGAGTATCGGGCTGTACTTTTCGTTATATGACACAAGAACAGGCTGCATTCTTAAAACCCCATCGCTGGAAATGAAGTATTCTCTTTCGTCCTCATCAGGCTCCTGTTCTTCATATGCCTTCAAATATCCACCGCCATCATATTCAAAGATTCCGACTTCACCAGGATTTAGCGTTTCGCACCGCTGCACCCATACAATCTGACTGTCATGATAGGCCGGCTCCATACTATCCCCATTGACCCTGATACCAAAATCAGCATTATCAGGCACAATTGCTTCAGGAAAGCGAACATCTTCAAAGCTGTCATCACCAAGGAACTCGCCCGTGCCCGCTGAAGCAGGTAGCGTGCTGATTTTCATCGTTATGTATTTGATCCTGGTCTTTAGTGTTGGTTCAGCAGGTGTGTATCTGCCGGTCGCAATCAGATCCGCTTTGTACTCCGCAAGTCTTCTCCAACCTGCCTCGTTAAGCAAGCTTTCCTTTTTAGGCTCTCTGGTGAAATAGGCGATACCATCTTCCAGACCAAGAGCATGACAGATAGCCACAAGCTGATATGCGTTTGGAACGGAATTACCTGTCTCCCATTTGTTGATTGCCTGGCGGCCAATGGCAACTCCATATTTTGATAGCAGTTCAGAGAAGGCCGCAAGCGTCAAACCATTAGCTTCCCTGGCTGCTTGAATTTTTTCCCCGATTACGTTTGCATCATGTTCTCTTGTTGCATCATAAAGCTTATCTTTGACGGCTTTGAGAGAGATTATAGAATTAGCAGCTTTCTTTGTGGCCATAATAGAACCCTCGCTTTCTATAGTAGCACTATACAACACCAGCAATCGTTTGTCAACAATTATTTCCACTATTAGGCGACAATACAAGATGTTGTATTCTACAAATATAACATTGACAGGCGACAAGAAGCATAATATATTTAACACACGAACTGGTAAAAACGAGGTGAACGACATTGTGCGAAACCAGAACTATCCTCCACAGTGACATGAACGCCTTTTACGCATCAGTAGAAATGATGCTCAATCCCAAACTGAAAGGTAAGGCAGTTGCTGTGTGTGGTGCAACGGAAGAAAGGCACGGGATTGTCCTTGCAAAATCTGAATTGGCAAAAAAAGCCGGTGTCAAAACCGGCATGGTTAATTGGGAGGCTCGACAGAAATGCCCTGATTTGATTTTAGTCCCACCACAATATGAGCAATATCTAAAATATTCAAAGCTTGCCCGTGAAATCTACTATCGTTATACCGACCTCGTTGAGCCATATGGCATGGATGAGTGTTTTCTGGATGTCTCCAATAGCCGGACTTACGGCAACGGCATGGAGATAGCAGAAGAAATAAGAAAGTCAACCAAAGAGGAATTGGGCTTAACCGTAAGCATCGGGGTTTCTTTCAATAAGATATTTGCAAAGCTTGGCTCAGATATGAAAAAGCCCGATGCAATTACGAGAATTACGGAAGAGAACTTCCGTGAAAAAGTATGGCCTTTGGCCGCTTCCGACCTCTTCTACGTCGGGCCTGCGACAGAAAGGAAGCTTGCCAAATATGGAATACATACTATTGGAGAACTGGCCGCAGTAACTCCTGACATCTTGAAACGATGGTTTGGTGTAAACGGTTTAATGTTATGGCGATATGCCAACGGCCTGGATACCTCACGTGTAATGCAGAAGGACTTTGTCAGCCCGATAAAATCCATCGGACACGGTATTACCTGTACGGCAGATTTGTATAACGAAGAAGAAGTCTTCAAGGTCATGTTGGAATTGAGTCAGGATGTCGGTCATCGCCTGAAGGTTCACGAACTCGCCGCGACAGGAGTTCAGCTTTGGATTCGTGCCACCGATCTTACGGGTGCTCAATACCAATGCAGACTTCCGTATAAAACGCAGATACCATCTGAACTGGCAAACGCGGGGTTCAGGCTCTTTCAGGAGCGTTATAGCTGGAGCAAAACAGTCAGAGCCATTACTATCCGGGCAATAGAACTTGTACCTCAGAATCAGTCTGAGCAACTCTCGCTGTTTGTAGATTACGCAAGGCATGACAAACTTGGGCGGGTGCAGGACGCCATTGAGGAAATCCGAAGGCGTTTTGGAAAGAAGGCAATATACAACGCCATTCTGATGGGCGAAAAGAAAATACCCGGTGATGGAAGAGAACTTGTCAGAATGCCTGGGCTTATGTACCAGTAACATGGAGGCAAAAAATGAAATCAGAAATGTATGATACGAACTATCTTTTTCCTTCCAATCCCTGTTTTGGCTGCACATCAGCAGCTTGTAAGATGTGCGTTTGCTTCGGCGAACAGCCAAAAGCGAAAGCGTATGATTATCAAGCCCCAACAAAGCGAAAGTCCACCTCAAGAAAGGCACAGCTACCGATATTGAATGATAGTAACTCTACGCTTTCACAGATCCATATAACATCTATAGCGAAAGTCCCCACAGGTTTTTTCGGTACGCTTGGAGAGGGTCTGGTCATACAGGCAGACGGAAACGGCATGATAAACGCCGGCATCCATACGGGAGACTGGCTTATATTTGATACAAAGCTGTCACCCAGGGACGGGGATGTTGCGATGGTCTCTGTCGATGGAAAGACGCTGTGCCGCCGTGTCTTCTACGAGGGCGCAAAGAAGCGCATACGACGGGAAGACGGAATTACACCTGACATTATTATAGATAACTGTGTCGTACATGCCGTCCTTGTCGGCCTGATGCGCAATGTGCGCGAAAGCGCGGACATTGGGAGGAATACATAATGTCGCAGCAGGTGGAGTTTGTCAAAACATATGTCAATGTTATTGTAGAGCATCAATCCGATGGCCGTAAAACGCCAAAGGAAATACGCTTTGATGACGGCAGAAGATTTGAGATTGACAAGGTAACAGAACGCCGCCGAGCAGCAGCTACAAAGGTCGGCGGTACTGGAATCCGATACACTGTCTTTATACAGGGCAAGGAACGAAAACTGTTTGAGGATGACGACCTCTGGTTCGTTGAAGGTATTGAAGGTCGTATATAGCGCAGTCGATTATTAAGAAGGATGCTGATATGCCGTATCTGACTAAACCACAAATAGAGG
>CAJOOT010000170.1 GCA_905236215.1 uncultured Eubacterium sp. | reverse complement strand
GCGTTTGCGTAGAAAAAGGCAATGCCGTCACCAGCCTTCCGTATAATGAGCAGATTTTCAAGGTGGATCCGGAGGATGAGAACACCACTACGGAGTATATTCCCAGGGAGACTCTTCGTCGTGTATCCACACCTCAGGCGTATCGATTTGGTATACTGGATCAGGCTTATCATGAGGCTTTTGAAAAGGAGATAGGTATTTATGGATCGTCCTACACGAATACTATGATGGTAGAACTTGGACACAGACTGTACTTTGCGGCAGGATCCGATAAGAATATTAAGCTTACCACAAAGGACGATCTTGAAATGTTTAAATCATATTTGACGGCAGACAAGGATAATTGGCTCAAATGATAAAAAACAGTGCTATTTACAAAGAAGATATAGACTATGTGACAGGACTGGATCTCCCTTGGGAGAAACTGGAAAAAAAGACGGTTCTTATGTCAGGTGCTACCGGCATGATCGGAAGCTTTCTGATAGATGTCCTCATGAACAAAAAGGATCTTGATGTCAGAGTGGCAGCTCTTGGCAGAAGCATCGAAAAAGCAAAAACCAGGTTTGACGCTTTTTGGGGTGATGATAGATTTTCTTTTTATGAGGTTGACATAAATAATCCCGGTGCTTTGTCCGGTTTAAGCTCAAAAGCGGAATATATTCTGCATCTTGCCAGCAATACACATCCTGTGGCCTATGCTACAGATCCGATTGGTACCGTGACTGCCAATATAATTGGCACGGACAATCTGCTTTCTTACGGAGCAGCCCATGGTAACGAGAGTTTTCTTTTTGCTTCTTCGGTGGAGATTTACGGCGAAAACCGCGGCGATATAGACCGGTTTACTGAGGATTATCTGGGATATATAGATTGCAACACACTTAGGGCTGGATATCCCGAAAGCAAACGTGCGGGCGAAGCTCTTTGTCAGGCTTATATATCGCAAAAGGAAATGGATGTGGTGATTGCGAGGCTTTCCCGTACCTACGGTCCTACCATATTAAAGAGTGATACAAAGGCTATATCCCAGTTTATAAAAAAAGGCGTATCCGGTGAGGATATTGTATTAAAGTCAGAAGGAACTCAGTTCTATTCCTACAACCATGTAGCAGATTCTGCAGCAGGTCTTCTGTATTGTCTGCTTAAAGGAGAGACGGGAGAAGCTTATAATATCTCGGATGATAAATCCGATATAGCCTTAAAGGATCTGGCGGGAATAATAGCCGGGATTGCGGATACAAAGGTGGTATTTGAGCTTCCGGATGAGACAGAACAAAAGGGCTATTCAAAGGCCACAAAAGCCGTTCTTGATCCCACAAAGATAAGAGGCATTGGCTTTAGAGCACATTACGACATGGAAGAGGGACTTCGCCGCACAATAGAAGTACTTCGCGGAGAAACTTTATGAAGAAGATTATAGATAATGCTTTGCGCCACAGATTTCTTTTGGCTGAGCTTGTCAAGAGGGGTATACGCCTCAAATACAGAAGATCATACCTTGGTATATTGTGGTCATTGATCGAACCGCTGCTTACTACTGCCGTGCTGGTAGTAGTATTTACTGCGTTGCTGGATAAGACGGAAAAGGGCGGAAATACCTTTCCGTTATATATTATCTGCGGACGTCTTTTATATTCGTTTTTCTCGGCAGGTACCAAGGGGGCAGCAAGTTCGGTCAGAAAGAACGCCCAGATGATAAAAAAGGTCTATGTGCCCAAATATCTTTATCCGCTGTCACAGGTGTTGTATAATTTTATTATATTCCTTATATCCTTGCTTGCCCTTGTTGCTGTTATGATAGTAACGCGTGTGGCACCATCCTGGGAGTATATATGGCAGGTTATACCGGCTTTGGTATTGCTTTTGCTCATTACTTTGGGGGTGGGTATGATATTGGCTACTCTTATGGTGTTCTTCAGGGATATCCAGTATATGTGGAATGTTTTCCTCATGATCATCATGTATCTGTGTGCGATATTCTATTACCCCACGAAGCTCCTTAAGACGGGCTGGGCATGGCTGTTGAATTATAACCCGCTTTACTGCGTGATAGATATTTTCCGCGGAGGACTGATTGGATATACCGCTTCACTGTGGGATTATGCCTATGCATCGCTGTTTGCCGTGGTGGCTCTTGCGATAGGATTGTTGTTATTTAGATTTAAACAGGATGAATTTATTCTTCACCTATAGGTAATGCATATGGAAACGAAACAGGAAAACATTATTATCGGTGAAAATGGAACCGTGGTGGCAACGCCCAGGAAAAAAGAGCCCGGAAAGGTTGTCATCAAGGCGGAAAATGTCTCCATGAGATTTAATCTTTCGCCTGAGAATACAGATTCGCTAAAAGAATATGTCATTAAGACGCTTCAGCGAAAGAAGCCCAAGAGATTTGAAGAATTCTGGGCTTTAAAAGATGTTAATTTTGAACTTAGACAGGGCGAAAGGCTTGGCGTATTGGGACTTAACGGAGCCGGTAAAAGTACTCTTTTGAAGGCGATTGCCGGAGTATATAAGCCTACATCCGGCAAAATTACCAGAAAAGGTGTTATTGCCCCCTTGCTCGAGCTTGGAGCAGGTTTTGAAAAAGATTACAGCGCCAGGGAAAATATCTTTCTGTATGGCTCTGTTTTGGGTTACAGCGAAGCTTTCCTCAAGGAAAAATTTGATGAAATTATAGAATTTTCCGAGCTGGAAAAGTTTGTGGATGTACCCATCAAGAACTATTCTTCCGGCATGAAGAGTCGTCTTGGCTTCGCTATTTGTACAGCTGTAAATCCCGATATCCTTATTCTTGACGAAGTTCTTTCGGTTGGAGACAGAAAGTTTCGAAAGAAGAGTGAAAAGCGTGTTATGAGGCTTATAGAAAAGGGAGTCACCGTTATTTTTGTTTCGCATTCACTGGATCAGGTTCGCAGAATCTGCGACAAGGCAATGATTCTTGATCACGGTACGGTGATAAGCTTTGGAGATGTGGACACGGTTTCGAATGAATATGAGAGTATGACGGAATAGTTCCGATGCTTTAAGGAAATGTGTATGAAGAAGATTATATTGAAAAAACTTTTGTCATTTATAATGTGTGGTTGCATAGCGGCAACAGGAGTGTTTATGATGCCTTCGGCTGCGGCAGGAGCAGACGAGTCGGTGGATACAAAAGAGCAGACTTCATCGGATGACCTATCTGAGCTTATAAGGGATTTTGTTTTGGAAGCGGGCTCTTTTGATGCTTCGGATTCAAAAGATGTGAAAAAAGCAGATGCAGATGCATTTGTCATAGACAAAGAAATTGCGGCTCTTTCCGAGTCTGAAAAAGAAGGACTTTCAAATACACTTGAAGCATACAGCAATGCTGTGGAATCCGTAGCGGTAATGGAAGAAGAACAGGGGGTCGGTGAGCTTTCGGATAAGTTGCCTGATGAGGTTTTGGAGAATTCTTTCAGATACAATAACGGTCAGCTTATTACCGACGCAATTGAGGATATTGAAAGAGAAACCAAAGAAGCTTCTAACGGGAATAACAGTACTCTTTTTGATTCATCCAATGTATTGTTGATGAGCACTAAGAGCGCAATGTCGGTTTCTAAAGCTTCGGGCAGCTATAAATCTGCATACCCCTCATATTCGGGTGTTGATTTTTCCAAATGGCAGGGGACTGTGGATTTTTCGACAGGTCTCTCGTCGGGGGTAGAAGATACTGACGGAAATGTGAGGTCGTTAAATTTTGCGATCTTAAGATGTGGGTACACTTCGGGTTCGTCTTCATCAGGATATACATACAATATAGATCCGCAGTTTTCAAATTATGTAAACCAGTGCGTTGCTCTCGGCATTCCATTCGGAGTATATTACTACTCAAAGGCTACCAGTGAATCTATGGTAAAAAAAGAAGTGGAGGTAGTCAAGAAGGCAATATCGGGCTACACTTTATCTCTTCCGGTTTATCTTGATATGGAAGATTCGTCGGTTATAAGTTCTCTTAACAAATCTGATTCAAAAATAAGCGCAATAGCATCATCTTTTGTATCTCAAATGTCCGGCACCGGCTACCTGAGCGGTATATATGCCAGTACTGCATACTGGTATGATTACCTGGATACATTTGCATCAACGGATACATCCTCATATCATTGGGTGGCTCAGTATGCTGATTATTGCGCATATGGAGATTCCGTGGCAGCTGCAGCATATAAAAACGGCATATACACATATAAAGATTATCACAGATATGAAACCTGGCAATTAACATCATCGGGAAAAGCATCATGGCAAAACGGGTCTTTGACTGTGGATCTGGATTATTGGTATGGAAGTTTTCCCTGTGATGCATCTTGAAGTAATACCGGAATTGAAGTTGCATGGATACCTGACTCGAAGGCTGCATCCTATACGATATACAG
>CAJOOT010000169.1 GCA_905236215.1 uncultured Eubacterium sp. | reverse complement strand
TTTTCCTGAGCCTTTGCACGAAGTGCTGTTTGAGAAGCCGTGCTGCCATATACGGAATCTTCGGAATCCGCTCCCGAAAATAAAACCGTACTGGATGAATCCAAAATAAGTATATTATTTGTGTCGTCATCTCCTATGGCAGTAGCCACGTATTTTGCAAGACCTGTAGCCTGATCCTCGGTGAGGTCTGAATTCAGTGTCAGCATAAGGCTGGCATAGGTTTCTTCCTGCTGAGAAAGAATTGTACCGTCATTGTCCGGAATACTTAAATTGACAACGCATGCATCAACAGCTTCCTGTGTCTTAATTATTTCATCTTCGAGCTTTTCTTCCAGATAAAGCTTGTACTTCTTTTCCTTGTCGGATTCAGTGGTAGAGAAACTACCGTCAAAAACATCACTTAAGGAATATGCATCTGCCGGGATGTTGTTTGATCCCAAAAGAAGATGAGCCGAAGCCTCATCTGCGTCCTTGACTTCTATTACAAGTCCACTGTCAGAAGTCCTGTACTCGATATTGCTTCCCTCAAGCAAACTGACAATTTCCGAAGCTTGAGTCTCGTTGTCGCAGGTAACAAGGGTAATCCATGTGGGCTGTGATACCGTAACGCCAAGTATGATAAGTGAAACCACAACCACAGCGGTTATGGAACCGATCAAAGTTTTCTGCTTGAGTGTGAATTTTTTCCACCACTCCAATATTTTGTCCAGGATATTTCTAAGTCTTTCAGGCATCTTGCCCGTTCCCCCTATTCAATAAATAAGTGTTTGACAGTTATATGAAATCAAGACCGAATAAAACGCTCATCGTCTATCACATCTGCATATTCATGATGGTGTTATAAGCCTCTAAAAACCTGTCACGTACTGCAATTGTATACTGAAGCGCAATGTTGGCTTTTTCCTGAGCTATCTGTAACGAATGAGTGTCATTCGAATAACCAAGTGCGAAGTTTATCTCTTCAGTCTCTGCAGCATCCGACAAATCATTGGTCTCAGTAATCATGGATACAGCCGAATTGTAGATGGTCTGAAAACTGTCCGCATTGACAGTAGGTACTGCCAGATTGGAAGCTTCAAGCTGCTTTTGAACCAGGTCGGAGCTCACATTATTTAGTCCTGCTACATAAAAATCCATAAATCATCAGCCTCCCTGTCCTACACTAAGACCGGTAGTGGCAATAGACTTGCTCGCCTCAAAGGCCGTAGCATTTGCCTCGTAAGCACGACTTGCATCGATAAGGTTGGTCATCTCGGTAACTATATTAACATTGGGATAAGTAACATACCCGTTTTCATCCGCATCCGGGTGCGAAGGATCATATTCCACAACATAATCCGTAGCCGTATCTTCCTGAACAGATGTCACTTTTACGCCATCACCCTTAAAGTCTCCGCGAGTAGAATTTAATACATGGCTGATAGCTCCGAGTCTCTTTTCCTCAAAAGTAACCACCTGTCTGGTGTAGACATCTCCATCCTCATCTCTGGTGGTAGTAACATTGGCAACATTTTCAGCTATAATATCTGTTCTGAACCTCTCGGCTGTCATGCCGGAGGAATTTATGGCAAATGATTGAAATAACGACATATAAAAGCCCTCCTAACCTAACGGGTTTACTTGCATACAGACTGAAGACGCGTAAGCTCCTGAGTAATACTGCTGGTAATACCCCGATATACCAATTGGTTTTTAGCAAGCTCTACATTTTCCGTATCAATGTCTACATCGTTTCCGTCAAGACGGTACGAGAACTGAGAATGCTCGGTATATGCCTCAACATTCAAATCCGAAAGATCAAGTTCTTTGATCTTGTCATCCAACGAGATATAAGAATTCTTGAGCAGGGCTCTTTGAAGTGCCCCCTCAAAATCCACATCCTGACGGCTGTAATTAACCGTGTCAACATTGGCGATATTTTGGGCAAGAGTCTCATTCCTCAAATAACTCGCATCAGCCCCCTTCGCCAAAACATCGATATAATCGTATATTCCTGTCATCGGCTCCTCCTTTCCGGGAATCCACAATCTATTGATAGCTTTTCCCGTACCGGGCACATCATCTAGTACTATTATAAACATTTTTTTATAAAATACAAGTGCCCGTAAAAAAAATACATTTAACAACAAAAGTAAAAAGGGAACTACAGAGCCTTGCTCCATAATTCCCTTTATCTGTCGTATTCTTTCAGTCCTTGAAACGACGAATTTTATACTTTGTACTAATATCGGCATTTTTAGCGTAAATAATAACAGACAGTTCTCATAAATACAAATCCTCAATATTATTTATTATCTTTTTTAATCCTGTCAAGTTCGTCAAAAACCACATCATTCAAGACTTTGATGTATGTACCCTTCATGCCGGAAGAACGCGACTCAATAATGCCGGCGCTCTCGAACTTGCGTAGCGCATTGACAATAACCGAACGTGTAATACCCACTCTGTCGGCTATCTTGGATGCCACGAGAATGCCTTCTTTTCCGTCAAGTTCATCAAAGATATGTGAAATAGCTGCAAGCTCTGAAAACGAAAGCGTATTGATGGCAGACTTAACCACCTGAATCTTTCTGGACTCCTCTACGCTTTCCTCATTGACAGAGCGCATCATTTCAAGACCTACTACCGTAGTTCCATACTCACACAAAATAATATCATCAATGGTATACTCTTCGTTTACCTTGTATACAAAAAGCGTACCAAGTCTCTCACCCGCTATGACGATAGGCGTAATAACCGCCTTGATCCTGGAAATATCTTCTTCTTCAAATCCAAGAGTAAAGAGATTAACATTTTCTTTGGTGGAAAGAATCCCCAAAAGTCTGTCATTAAGTGCCTCGTCTATGAAAGCTCCAACTTCTACATCCAGCAACTCATGAATAGGCTCTGTGGATTCAGACGCAGCACTCCCTAAAACCTTTCCCTTTTTGCTGATAACAAGGCTGTTGGACTTAAGGATGTTGGTTAAAACCACACAGATATCATTAAAGACCACCTTTGAGGAACTGTTGTTGTGCAAAAGTTCATTAATCTTTCTAGTCTTGTCCAGTAACTGAACGCTCATATTTACCTCCAAACATATTGTAAATTTGTTGTTCCCATGCTCAATGTCCGACTATTTTATCATAATTTAGAGGTCTGTGCAACGATTTTGATTGATTTTTCTGTATTTTTTACTTTTTGTCAAAATCATCAGCATTTTTTACAAATCCACACTCACGATCCGCACAGGCAAGCTTTTTGCCTTTCTCTACAAGATACTTCCCACACTTTGGACACTTTTCTTCCGAAGGCTTCTGCCAACTCATAAAATCACAGTCGGGACTATTCTCACAGCCAAAGAACCTGCGACCTCTCTTAGTACGACGAATAATAACTTCACGTCCGCAAAGCGGACACTTAACCCCGGCCTTTTCCAAAAACGGCTTGGTATTTCTGCATTCAGGGAAACCCGGGCAGGCAAGGAATTTTCCGTGAGGTCCATACTTGATGACCATATTCCTTCCGCAATTCTCACAGATGATATCCGTCTCTTCGTCTCTTATCTCTATCTTTTCAAGTTCTTTTTCCGCTATTTGAAGCTCATCCTCAAACGGCGGATAGAAATCCCTGACAATCTGTTTCCAGTCAAGCTTACCCTGCTCAACTTCATCAAGTCTCCTCTCCATATCGGCAGTGAAGCTGGGGTTAATGATCTCCGGGAACGAGTCCTTCATTATATTGTTAACCGCTTCGCCAATCTCCGTTACGAACAATTTCTTTTCTTCTTTCATAACGTATCTTCTGGAAAGCAGCGTGGTGATGGTCGGTGCATAGGTAGACGGACGACCGATCCCCTGCTCTTCCATGGCTTTTACAAGGCTGGCCTCGGTAAATCTGTCAGGCGGTTCGGTAAAATGCTGCTTCGGATCAAATTTATCAAGAAGCAGCCTGGTATCTTCATTAATTTCTCCGAGGAGTAGATTTTCTCCGGCCTTTTCTTCCTGATCCTTATATACACTTAAGAAGCCATCAAACGAAAGCGTAGATGCCGAAACGGTAAATATATACCCCAACGACTCTATTTTAACCTGTACGGTATCATATACAGCAGGTGTCATGCGACTGGCAAGAAATCTTTTTCTGATAAGTGTATAGAGCTTTAATTGGTCTTTGGAGAGATAATCTTTTATGTCTGCCGGATCAAGGGAAACATCGGTAGGACGTATGGCTTCATGTGCATCCTGGATTTTATTGCCGGATTTTCCTTTTTCTTCATCCTTTCCAACATATTTATCTCCAAAGTGACGCTCTATGTATTCCTTGCTCGCGACAAGAGCTTCGTCTGAAACACGTACCGAATCCGTTCTCAAATATGTGATAAGACCGGCAGTCCCCCGACCTTTTATTGAAACCCCTTCGTAAAGCTGCTGTGCCACACGCATTGTCTTTTGAGTGGTAAAGCCAAGCATCTTGGATGCTTCCTGCTGAAGGGTACTGGTGATAAAAGGAAGTGGCGGATTCTTGGTTCGTCTGCCTCTCTTGATGTTGCTGATATCAAACGAAGAATCTTTAAGCTTATTGAGGATGGCATCACATTCTTCTTTTGAAGATATCTTGAGCTTACCGTTTTTATCTCCGTAAAAGCGTGCAACCAGCGGCTTCTTTTCGCCTTTGATATTAAAAGAAGCATCAATTGTCCAATATTCCTCCGGAATAAAGGCATTAATCTCTTCTTCTCTGCGAGAGATAATCTCGAGCGCGGCAGACTGTACACGACCTGCCGAAAGTCCGCGCTTAACCTTTGCCCAAAGCAGCGGACTTATCTTATA
>CAJOOT010000168.1 GCA_905236215.1 uncultured Eubacterium sp. | reverse complement strand
TCATAATCCATATCCGAGCTGACATTATATGTGCCGGGAGAGAGCCTGGTATCGTATCCGTTTTTTACCAGATATTTATCAAAATCCGAAGCATCATCAATGATTCCTGCATGCTCAAGTCGTTCAGCTACATCAATAGAATCTTCATTGCCTTCAATGGTGATGCTGGCGGTGCTGACTCTCCTGGTATCGGAATTATCATCACTGTTATCATCCGAAGAATCCTGATCATCGGTTGATGATAGGTCAGAGTTATCTTTATCCGAATCGGCAGTCTGTTGATCATAAGAAGAGTCAGCGGAGGTCTTTGACTTTGTCGCAGCGTCTCCCGACGCCTGGTTCATATACTGCTGAATAGTCATTCCCGCACCTTCTTTTGCGACAGCATCTGAGGATTCCGCAAGAACATATCCCAACTCTTTAGCCCTTGCTACAGCACTTTCATCAGTAATAATACCGCCTCTTGCTCTGATGGATATCATGAATATTATTGTGGCCACAAGAATACCTATTCCAATTCCACGAAGATAATACTTGAATTTCAATGTTTTTCTCCTTCATAAAGGTCAATAACAAGCTGTACCTCACCTTTACCAAGTCCCAGTTCTCTTGCTATATCAACTACAGTCATTCCCAGTCTGTATCTGGAAAGAATTTCGTCGTTTGAGTTTCGTTTGGAACCTTTGGATTTTAAGTCCCCTGAATTATGCATATAAGGAGATGCCCCCCTCCTGTTTTCCTGTGGGGTATATGCGTTATCTTTGCTATGGGTATCTGTGGAATTTTGCGTTAAAACCGGAGCGGATGGCTCGGTAGCCTTAAAAACAGGTTCATTAGCCGTTATATTTTCAGGCTTTTGCGTAGCGGTCTTAACACCGGTTGAAGAGGAATTATCTTTTTGTGCCGGGCCGGAAGGTTTCATACCCAAAGAAGACATGTATTCATTCAGTTTTTGCGTAAGAATCATGGCATTGGAAACCGATTTCTTCAGTTCATCTTCCTTGTCTTCAAGCATACTGTAAAGAAACATAACTTCAGTATGCGTCTTATGCATATCCTCTGTTACTTCCTGCGAATACTCTCCTATTGACTTAAGAGATTCATTGGTTCGAACATCCATCCTGCGTCCGGCTTCTTCCGAAGTAGCGTCGAGCTGATCATCAATTTCATCCTGAATTTTTTCTTTGGCATCAGAAAAAGCAGAATCAACGATCCTGTTCATCTGATCCTTAGATAGCCTGGAAAGCTGGTCTATTTCTCTGGGAGAAAGCTTTTCAACAACCATAAAGCTGCCAAAAACAAAACAAACACCCACCAATATCATAATTATTTCCAATACTGTCATAATCACATTCCCACAAACAAACAAAATGCCCGCATCGAATAGACGCGGGCAAGACTCACTGATCAACTAAATAGAAATGTCAAAAGATCCGGATGAATTCTTTAAAGAAAAGCTTCCCTCTCTGTTTTCATCACCCTTTTTCTTTTTCTTCTTCTTGCCGTAAAGATCTTCATATTCATTGGAGCCTTTGTTTCTGGCGTCAAAATTGAAATCTTCACGTTCGATTTCATTGGGATCCTGTACCCGAGTAAGATTTTCTTCGTGCTCACGCTCAGTAAGCTGTTGAAGATCAAACTGTTCAACAGCAGGTCTGCTGTCGGCATTGGACTTGATGGCGCTCATATCCTGAGCTCTCATCATAACCCCATTATTTATATCAATAGAAACGATGCCTGCCATGTAAAACATCCCTCCTTTTGCCTATTATATCGACATTTTGAAGCTATTACAATATGTCAATTTTTACATCGACACCGGATTTGTAAAATTTACTGCATGATCTTTTGTCCGTAAGCGACTTCTTGGCATCGGATATATTAAGCATACATCCGGGAAATGCATCTCCCCTGACTTCTATTGCCGCATGCTCAGCAATTTCAAATTCCTCCATAAGCGAGCCGTATTCATCCTCGGATTCATCTATCTGTTTTTTAATATCCTGATAAGCAATAGCAACACTCTTAAGGAATACCATCTTCTCTTCCGGAAGTACAAGCCCTTCTGCGACCTTCTTTCCAATTCCGACGATGGTGGGTTCTATCTTGTTTTTTTCACCTTCAAGCTCTTTGAGATGTTTCTCTACATCTTTGATCTGCTTTCTCTTTTTATTGCTGATGCCCACCTCAAGCTTGGTGGTTGCACCAAGTTCAGACCCCAATGTCTGTGTAATAACCCTTCTGCCTGCGCGGATCATTCCACCTGCTATAAAACCCTTTTTTCCCATAACGCAAATATCATATTTTGCAGAAACATTGCTATGCATAATGGTATCGGCATGAATGCTCTCATCGGAATAAACCTCAGCATTTTCGATAAACTTAACCGTCACGGTGGATCCGGCCTGAAGCAGAGCTTTTGACATACCATGAACACCGAGTTTAACAACAATCTTGCCTTTCGCACGAAGAGTAGCACCTTCAACTATACCGTTTACTACAATATCACCGCCCGCCTTTACGGTAAATCCACTATTGACATTGCCTTTTATCTCTACAGAGCCCTCGTAATCAATATCTCCTATGGAATTATCGACATTGGCCGGAACAATATAGACATCAGAAACAAAAACGGTGCCGTTTGTAAGCATCGCATGACCTCGAACAAGCGAACGTATTTCTGTACCGTCCTCTGACAACTCTACGTTTCTGCCAAATTTAAGCTGTAGCTTTTTTACAGTGGCAGGCTTAACATGCTCTCCGTACACATTGGTACCCGGGGTACCTTCTATCGCCTGATGAAGCTTGGCTAAAAGCATACCCTCTTCAACAGCCGAAATCATGTTGAGTTCATGGTAATCCACTGTACCGTCTTCATTTAGTTTTGGTCTGAGATTTTTTTGTGTTTCGAAGAAATATTCTATACTGCCGTTCTGCCCCTGAACCAAAGGCTCTCCCTCGGCAATCACATAATCCGTACAATATTGCGGATTTGCAATAAAAGATTTGATGACATCTTCCTTGATGCCAAACTTTACACGCTGTTTTTTTAGAGACTCAATAATATCAGACTTGGTGAGGCGGGAGCCATGAACAGAAGGCGGATAAAACCGGACAATAGCCTTCATATAGTCTCCAGAGATATCAAGATCCATCATACCACTCTCTTCATGTCCTAAAGAAGGAGCAATACGAACTACATTCTGTTCATCAGAAATAATGGCATCATTAACTGATTTTGTGTCATAATCAACAAGCCCCAAATCACGCAAATAACGAGAAACCTCAGAAAAAGAAATCGGTGCCCCGTCATCGGTGGGCGGAAAACACATCAAATATGTGCCATCAGCCCTGATATCCAGTTGAAAATAGCCATTCATTTACAAAAAACCCCTCACATTATATTGGTATCTATAGTGTAAAGAATTCCATGTAGCCGCCCATATTACGTTTAATCTTCTGGAGAGCTTTCGTATGGAGCTGAGACACTCTGGACTCCGACACTTCAAACACCTTGCTTATTTCTTTTAGCGTCATATCTTCATAGTAGTAAAGAAGGATGACTTTTCTCTCTTTATCCGTCAGCATTTGCATTGCCTCCTCAAGTTTTTGAGAAAGCTCCTGCTGTTCTACAACCTGCTCAGGGGATTTGAAACGCTTCGCAGATGCCCCCATCTCCCTCGGTTCATTCCCCTGCTCAATAAATTCATTTAGCGAAATAACATTGGTAACGTTAAGCTGCGCTTCCCATTTGTAGTACTCATCCTCATCAATGCCAAGCTCAGCCGCAACCTCTTCATCTGTGGCACTTTTGCCTGTCTTTTGTTCGATGGTGCGAATAGCCTCGTCAATCTTTTTTTGCTTTTGCCTGACCGTACGAGGTATCCAATCCATCTTGCGGATCTGATCCAATATCGCGCCGCGAATCCTCAAGGATGCATACGTCTCAAATTTAACATCGCGATTGACGTTAAACTTGTCAATAGCATCAATAAGTCCGAAAATTCCATAACCCACGAGATCTTCGTACTCAACATTTCCTCCAAGATAAATACTGAGTTTTCCGGCCACAATCTTTACAAGCTGGGCATATTCCAGTATTATCTGCTCTCTAAGCTCCGGAGTAGGCTTTTCTATATAATCTTTCCATAACTTGTCTCTGTCAGTATTCCCCATAAAACATCATCCGCGCAAATATATTTCGGGAATCATCCCTCATCCGCTTCCTCATTATTTTCTTCTGTCTCTGCTTCCTGTGCTTCCACGCTGTCTTCAGAAGGTTCGGAACCATCAGTATCGATATTTTCCATATTGGATTCCTGTACTTCTTCCGGTTCTTCTTCTTTTACCTCGATTTCTCCGATGTATTTATCAAGCACAAACTTGATGACACATCCAACCACATAAAAACATACAAGTACCAGAAGAAGTGTGATCAGAAATGTTCTGTTCGAAGTCCCGCGAAGGAGCATGACCATACTAGCCACAAAGCCGGCGAGCAACATGACCAACGCGGGAATATTTTTTGTATTCATATAAAATCAGATGGTTTTAGCCGGTTTCCCGACAGCCTTTACTATATAATCGCCGTTTTCCGCATAGATTTCAACTGTACGGCCATAATTAAGCCCTGTATCTTCTGCTATAAGTCTAATGCCGTGCATCTTGAGTCTTGCTTTGACGCATTGCACATTTCTCTCTCCGACATTACCGACCTTTGATGTATCCGAAAACGAAAACATTTTAGCTCCCCCGGCAATCTTTGCGACGAGATTTCGTTTAGATACACCCATAGCTTCCATACGTTTAATAAGTTCATCTACTCCGGTATCAGCAAACTTGGCAGCGTTTGAATTAACTCTGATAGCTGTACTGTCCGGCAGCATAACATGTACCAGTCCTGCTGTCTTAGTTGTCCTGTCATAAAGAGCCACTCCAACACAAGAACCAAGTCCAAGAGTGGTGATCGCGTCAGGGGCTTTGCAGACATTAAGATCGGCAATACCTATTTTGATCATATTTCCCATCAAAAAACTCCCCTTAGCTGACTATACCAAGCGACTTCAATATCTTATCATAAGATTCAACATCCGGCATAAGTATAAAATATCCATTAAGATTATATTCATCGCCGAAATGCATCTCAATCATAAGTGCATTGTCTCCGTATACACCAAATTCAGTTGCCGGAACACTTAATATGGCGCCTGCCATATCAATGGCAAGATAAGGTATAGACGGTGAAATCGTAAGATTGGTAAGCGATGCTATGGCTGAAAGATACGATGCCGCAAT
>CAJOOT010000167.1 GCA_905236215.1 uncultured Eubacterium sp. | reverse complement strand
ATGCCCGACGGAAGGGTTTGAAGCAGATTTTTCAGATGCAGAGTATGTCAGGAACATGGCTGCCAGGATGAACGAAAGACTTGAGTACGTTAAGTCGCTTAATACCGAGCTTGATGGATATAATGCATTACCTGATGATGCATACGAAGCTATCAAGAAGGTTGTTGACGAGCTGGGATGATAGGAATATAATATAGACAACCCAAAATGCTTTATGGCTCGGTTATTTTGAACCTACATTTACTTTAAACGGGATTCCTATTATTGCCATATGGATGTCAAGCCTCCTTTGAGGGGACGGCAGAAAGACCGGCTGCGGATGCCCACCTAGCTTTGCTAGGAGTCAAAATACCGGGGAGGCCTTTTGGGGAAGCAGAATACAAAAGCTTTACGCTTTTATAAGCTGCCGATACCTGGCGGTATTGGCGGCATTTTTTATGTTTACGGGATCTGTGAACTTAAATAATGGAAAATTTGGAAAAAGATTCTGAAGAAAAGAAAGAATTCTCGCTGAAGAGATTATTCATAAATTATATTTACGGAGTCATCAGACTGATTCAAAAAAGGCAATTGTTCCTTTATGCGGCGCAGTCCTCTTTTTTCATTCTGATGGCTTTTGTACCGTTTCTTATTCTTCTTATGGCCTTTATACGTGCCATCAATTTTGATGAGAACGCAGTGCTTGACATTGTTGAAAACGTAGCACCGGATTTCTTAAGCTCGGCAGTATCTGCTGTTATGCTGGAGCTTTCCCATAATTCGGTTGCTATGGTATCGGTGGCTATAATTTCAGTGGCATGGTCGGCCGCAAAGGCGCTCCAGGGTATTGCTTACGGTATGAACAACCTCACCAATACAAAAGAAGAGAGGAATTATTTTGTATTGCGTTACAGAGCCATACTGTACACTGTCATTATTATGCTGTTTTTGGCTGTGAGCATTATTTTTACGGTTTACGGAGAAAATATTTCGCATATAATCATGGCTTATTTCCGAATGAAAAGTACACCGTTTATTTTAAGCGCCCTTCTTATGTTCAGGTTTATCATCACATTTGTGGTTCTTGTTGTGGTATTTACCATGATATATACATATATGCCTAACCGCGTGACCAGATTCAGAACACAGCTTCCGGCAGGTTTTATCTGCGCCATTGCATGGAGTGTGTTTACGTACCTGCTGTCGATTTTTGTGGGATTTTTTGATGGATTTTCAATCTACGGAAGTTTGTATATGGTGTTTATGTGGATGCTCTGGTTGTATATATGCATGGCAATATTTTTCATCGTGGGTATGTGTCAGCCTATGGTCAACTATTTGTTCAGGTGCCTCGCATGTAAGATAAAAACCGGAGGACCGGTCAGTGTGGTCAGGGTTCCCGATCACGCATGGAAAGTGGCAGGAATAGGAGAGCGCAGAAAAAAAGAGCGCAAAGAGATGGGAAGAAAGAAACGATGGGGAAATCTGGGTCGCCAGTTCGCGGATGCCACGACTGAACCTGTAAAAAAATTTGCCAATTCCCACATGAAAATCAGAAAAAAAACCGAGAAAAAAAAGTGATTGCGATTTTGCATCACCATGATAAAATATATCTTTGGATGAAAGAAAACCGTGAAAAAGGAGAATATAAATGAAGGAAAAACTGCAAAAACTCAGTGAGGAGGCTTTTGAAGCCATTAAAAAGGCTACTGATACGCAGATGCTAAATGATGTGCGTGTTTCCTTTCTGGGAAAGAAGGGTTCGCTTACCGGATTGCTTAAGGGCATGAAGGATTTAACAGCAGAAGAGAGACCTAAGATTGGACAGTTGGTCAACGAAACAAGAGAGAAGATTGAAGATGAGATGGCGGAAAAGAAGCTTAAGCTTGAGCGCTCTGCCAGACAAAAGCAGCTTATTTCTGAGGTTATTGACGTTACGCTCCCGTCACCGAAGATTCGTGCAGGCCATCCGCATCCTAATACCGTAGCTCTTGAAGAGGTAGAGCGTATATTCGTTGGCATGGGCTACGAGGTTGTTGAAGGACCGGAGGTTGAATTCGATTATTATAATTTTGAGGCCCTCAATATTCCGGCAGACCATCCCGCCAAGGATGAACAGGATACTTTCTATATCAACAAGGACATATTGCTCCGTACACAGACATCTTCTGTTCAGATTCATATGATGGAGGGCGGAAAGGTACCGGTTCGCATGATAGCTCCCGGACGTGTTTTCAGATCCGATGAAGTGGATGCTACGCATTCACCGTGTTTCCACCAGATAGAAGGTCTTGTGGTGGATGAACATGTTACCATGGCAGATCTGAAGGGAACATTGGAATCCTTTGCAAAGGAAATGTTTGGCGAAGATATAAAGACAAAGTTTCGTCCGCATCATTTCCCGTTTACGGAGCCGTCTGCCGAGATGGACGTTTCGTGCTTTAAATGCGGCGGAAAGGGCTGCCGCTTCTGTAAACAGGAAGGATGGATTGAGATTCTTGGCTGCGGTATGGTGCATCCTCATGTATTGGAAATCTGCGGCATAGATCCCGAAAAGTACACCGGCTTTGCGTTTGGTGTGGGCCTTGAGAGGATAGCTCTTCTCAAATATGAGATCGATGATATGCGCCTCTTGTACGAAAATGATGAGAGATTCCTTTCGCAGTTTTAACTCAGTCGGAGAAATCCCCCACCTCTAAGCGTTAGCGTAGGTGGGGGTTATAAAGACCTCATTTTGAGGGGAATGTAACAAAAATCAGGAGAACAGATAATGAAAACATCAGCATCATGGCTTAAAGCTTATATACCGGATCTTAATGTGTCGGCGCAGGAATACGCAGATGCTATGACTCTTTCCGGTACCAAGGTTGAGACCACGGAGAAACTTGACGCAGACCTTGAAAATATTGTCATTGGTCAGATATTAAAGATTGACAAGCATCCGGATGCGGACAGACTTGTCATTTGTCAGGTGGATGTGGGAGATGAAAAGATACAGATAGTAACCGGAGCCACAAATGTATTTGAAGGTGCAAAGATTCCCGTTGTCAAAGTGGGCGGCAGAGTGGCCGGTTCACATGACGGCTCCAAGACGGAAGGCGGCATCAAAATCAAAAAGGGAAAGCTTCGCGGAGTAGAATCATTTGGTATGCTTTGTTCGATAGAAGAACTTGGCTCAAGCAGGGATTTTTATCCGGATGCTCCCGAAGACGGTATATATATTCTTCCGGATGATGCACAGGTAGGTATGGACGCGGTGGAATATCTTGGCCTTCACGATTACGTGACGGAGTACGAGATTACTTCCAATCGTGTAGACTGCTATAGTGTTATCGGTATTGCCCGTGAGGCAGCGGCTACATTCGGTAAGGCTCTTCATGTACCGGCTATCATAAAGACGGGAAATGATGAGAAAATAGATGATTACATAAAGGTAAGAGTGGATGACAGGAAGCTTTGCCCCAGATATACGGCCCGTATGGTAAAAAATGTCAAGATCGGTCCTTCGCCCGAATGGATGCAGAGAAGACTTGCTTCTGTAGGGATAAGACCCATCAATAATCTGGTTGACATAACTAATTATGTTATGGAAGAATACGGTCAACCGATGCATGCATATAACTGGGACAGCATTTCAGGTCATGAGATTATAGTGCGCAGGGCGAATGACGACGAGAAATTTGTTACTCTTGACGGAAAGGAAAGAGAACTGGATAAGGATATACTTCTTATCTGTGATGCGGACAAGCCTGTGGGACTTGCGGGTATCATGGGAGGCGAGAATTCCATGATTACGGATGATGTTACCAACGTCCTTTTTGAAGCTGCAAATTTTGACGGCACAAACATACGCCACAGTTCCAGAAAACTCGGAATGAGAACGGATGCCTCAGCCAAGTTTGAAAAAGGTCTTGATCCCAATACCGCACTTGATGCCATCAACAGAGCCTGCGAGCTTGTGGAAGTGTTGGGAGCAGGAGAAGTAGTGGGTGGAGTCTGCGATATTTATCCTGAGCCAAAAAGCGGAAATACGGTTCCGTTTGAACCTGAGAGATATAATAATCTCCTTGGTACAGACATCGCTCCGGAGACAATGATTGAATACTTCGAAAAGATAGACCTTAAATACAACAAAGAAAAGAACGTAATAGAGGTTCCGTCCTGGAGACAGGATGTTAAATGCATGAATGATCTGGCGGAGGAAGTTGCCAGGTTCTACGGATATGACAATATTCCAACCGATCTTCCGAAAAATTCATCGCAAGGCAAACTTTCGTTCAAACTTCGTGTGGAGAAGATTGCGCGTGAAACGGCTCAGAGCTTCGGCTTTTCTCAAGCGTTCGTTTACAGCTTTGAGAGTCCGAAGGTCTTCGACAGACTTCTCCTCGATGAAGATGCCATCGAAAGAAAGGCCATAAAGATCCAGAATCCTCTGGGCGAGGATTTCTCGATCATGCGTACAATACCGATAAACGGAATATTGACATCCCTTGCAAATAATTACAATCACAGAAATCCGTCGGCATCCCTTTATGAGATAGCAAATATTTATCTTCCCAGGGAATTGCCTCTTTCAGAGCTTCCGGATGAGAGGACACAGTTTACCCTTGGAATGTACGGAGAAGGTGACTTCTTCTATATGAAGGGTGTGATTGAGAACTTCCTCGAAAAGCTTGGTATGAACAAACGACCGGAATACGATCCGTCTTGCACAAGACCCTATCTTCATCCCGGAAGAAAGGCAGATATCATATATGACGGAGAAGTCATCGGATATCTCGGAGAGGTTCATCCGGATGTGACAGATACCTATGAGATAGGCGAAAGGGTCTACATTGCAGTTATCGATATGCCGAAGGTTGTTGCAAAGACATCCTTTGACAGAAAGTATAAGCCTTTTGCCAAGTATCCCGAGGTTTTGAGAGATATTTCTCTTGTTGTTCCTGCCGGAGTTTTAAACGGCACTATCGAAAAGGTTATCGAGAAGAAAGCGGGAAAATATCTTGAGCGCGTTAAGCTTTTTGATGTTTACGAAGGAAGTCAGATCAAGGAGGGGTTCAAGTCTATGGCCTATACGCTTTCCTTCCGTGCTGCTGACAGGACACTTGAAGAGGGTGACATAACACCTGCTATGGAAAAGATTATAGATGCTCTTAAAGATATGGGCATAGAGCTGAGGGCATAATATGCTGGTTGGCGATTTTGATTATGAACTTCCGGAGGAGCTTATAGCTCAGGATCCTCTCGAAAAGAGAGATTCGTCCAGGTTGATGCATTTGGATCCTCAAACGGGAGCAATATCACATATGCATTTTTACGACATCGCCGGGTACTTAAATCCCGGCGACTGCCTTGTTATGAATAATACCAGGGTAATACCGGCCAGACTGTACGGTGCCAGAAAAGAAACAAACGGCGCCATAGAGCTTCTTCTGCTAAAACGCATATCCGACACGAAATGGGAGACCTTGGTAAAGCCCGGAAAGAAGATGAGAGAAGGCGCTGTTGCGGTATTCGGAGACGGAGAACTTGAATGCACTGTACTCGAAGTTAAAGAAGACGGTAACAGGATTATAGAATTTTCGTTTGACGGTATCTTTGAGGAGATTCTTGACAGACTTGGCACCATGCCATTGCCGCCTTATATCAAACACAAGCTAAGGGATCCCAACAGATACCAGACTGTATATGCCAGACATGACGGTTCTGCTGCTGCGCCCACGGCGGGACTTCATTTTACCGAAGAGCTTCTTGATGATATACGGAAGAAAGGTGTACTTACTGCTGAAGTTACTCTTCATGTAGGTCTTGGGACTTTTCGCCCCGTAAAAGAAGAAAATGCCGAAGATCATATTATGCATTCCGAGTATTACAATATTACGAAGGAAGCGGCAGATACAATAAATAATGCCCGCAAAAGCGGCGGACGCATTATCTGCGTCGGAACTACCAGCTGTCGCACGATAGAATCTGCAGCACATGAAGACGGAAGCTTAGAGAGCGGCTCGGGATGGACGGACATCTTCATCTATCCGGGATACAGATTTAAACTTATGGACGGACTTATCACGAATTTTCATCTTCCCAAGTCTACTCTTCTTATGCTGGTAAGTGCTTTTGCCGGAAGAGAAAATGTTTTGAATGCTTATCGGGAGGCTGTAGAGGAAAGATATCGTTTCTTTTCTTTTGGCGATGCCATGGTATTGTTGTAAAAGGCGGTAGTCTTATGAAAAAACGCAACTGCTTTTTGCTTGGAGTAGCGGGCGCATATGCGCTTTACCAGGCTTATGAACTGAATAATTTCGTTTGCGAAAATCATTATGTTAAGGTGCTGAATGTTAATGAACCGATTCGCATAAGCGTTCTGGCTGATATTCACGAAAAGGAGTATGGCAGAAATAATGAACGGCTTATTGCGGCACTCAAAGATATACGCCCGGATGTGATAGCCATACCGGGTGATATTATCTGCACCAAAAAGTATCCGCGTCCTCTGAGTTATGATAAGCTCATTTACGTTAAGAAGCTGATGCATCAGCTTGGATTGATAGCGCCTGTGCTGTTTTCTCCCGGAAATCATGAGAGGAGACTTAACATTTATCAGAAGCCTTCTTATGATATGCTTAAGGAGATTTTTGCAGAAGAAGGCATTACCGTTTTGGAAAATGAGACAAAGATTCACGAGATCAAGGGCACAAGGATTGCGTTTACAGGAGCCGATATCTGCCTTGGTGCATACAAAAAGGCGTGGAAGAGACAGAAAATGCCCAAAGGTTATTTAAACAGGATATTACCCAGGCCGACCGAAGATGCATATAATATATTGCTGGCACATGCACCCGGTTTTTTTGACCAATACTCCGAATGGGGCGCAGATCTTGTCCTTAGCGGACATAATCATGGCTGCCTTGTCAGGCTGCCGAAAGTAGGTGCAATCGTCGGACCGGATCTTTCCCTTTTTCCAAAGTATGATTCGGGGTATTTTGAGAAAGATGGTTCGAAGATGTTCATAAGCCGGGGGCTGGGTACGCATACCTTTAATATCAGGGTTTTCGACAGTGCCGAGATACTTACTGTGAATCTTCACGGAGAATGAAATGCCAAAAACTAAGATAGAGGTTAAGCTGGAGGCTTTTGAGGGACCCCTTGACCTTTTGCTTCACCTGATAGAAAAGAACAAAGTTGATATTTATGATATTCCGATAGGCGATATTACTGACCAGTACATGGAATATGTTGAACGGATGAAAGAAAATGACATGGATCTGGCCAGCGAATTCCTTGTAATGGCTGCTACATTGGTTTCCATTAAGACCAGGATGCTGCTTCCTGTCGAATATGACGAAGAGGGTGAGAAAATAGATCCAAGAGAGGAAATCGTTCAACGCCTTATTGAATACAAGGCGGTAAAGGCGCTCTCGGGCATGCTTGAGGAACTTAGGAACGAGGCGACAGATGTATGGTATGGAAAGCCTCAACCCATTGATTTTGGCGACCCTAAGCCCATCGAACACGCTGTCATGAGTATATTTGACGGAGTTACGTTAAAGGATCTTGGAGATATGTTTTCGTCACTTATGAAACGAAGCATTGACAGGGTCGATGATGTAAGAAGCGGATTCGGACGGATAGAAAAGGAAAAGGTCACTCTTGAGGAGCGGCTTGATGTATTGCGGGAGTATGCCAAAAAAAAGAAACCGTTTTCATTTAAGGCTTTGTTCGGTAATACTACCACCAAAACAGAGATTATAGTAACATTTATGGCTCTGCTGGAGATGATAAAGACCGGAGAGGTACGCACAGTACAAAAGGGATTGTTTCAGGATATCACCATTACCCCTGCTGCAGCCTGAGGTAACTTTAAGGTTAAAGGAATATGGAAAATCAGATCAACGAACAGGAAAAAAACAGATTATACGCAGCAGCGGAAGCTGTGCTATTTGCCGAGGGTGAGGTTGTCTCGTTGACAAGGCTCGCCAGGATACTTGGCCTTTCCAAAGAAGATGCAGAAGAACTTATGGAGGATATGACGCTTAATTATGACGATGAGTCACGTGGCATTACCCTTAAACGCATCGGAAAGGGTTATCAGCTTTGCACCAAGGAATCTCTTCATGAGATGCTTTCTGAGGCTCATTTTGAGCACAGGGAATACAGGCTTACCGATACTGTGCTTGAGACTTTGTCTATCATTGCGTACAGACAGCCTGTCACCAGATCCGAGATAGAAAAGATTCGTGGTGTTTCGAGTGATCATGCCGTAAACAAATTGGTGGAGCTTGGCCTTATAAGGGAGCTTGGCAGACTTAATGCTCCGGGAAAGCCTCTTCTTTTCGGCACTACAGATGAGTTTTTAAGATGCTTTGGTATATCTTCGCCGGAGGATCTTCCGGTACTTGATGAGGGACAGATGGAAGATTTTCGAAAACAGGCGACAGATGAGGTATATTCTGCAGATGTTGATATATAAAAGTTAGACTTTTTATGGGACGGACTGATTAATATGAAACAAAGCAACGATGTTATCAACAGAATGAATTCAAAATATTCGGTTATGAGTAAGGGGCAAAAGCTATTATGCGCCTACATTTCCGATCATGTTGACAAGGCGGCTTTTCTTACGGCATCAAAACTCGGCTCAAAGGTGGGAGTCAGTGAGTCTACCGTGGTGAGGTTTGCTATTAGTCTCGGATACAAAGGTTATCCTGAATTTCAGAAGTCTCTTGAACAGATAGTAAGGGATCGACTTGAGGTCAGTGAGCCCAAAAAGGCCAGTTACGGAAAAAAGGAAAAGGGTGGCGGAGTTTTAAAGTCTGTGCTTGCGGCTGATGCACAACGGCTAAAAGAAACCCTTGCTGTGGCGGACGAAAAAATCTTTGAGTCAGCGGTGTCAATGGTCTGTGCTGCCAAGACGGTTTACATAATAGGGTTTAGAAATTGCAGTGCGCTTGCGCAGTTTTTGGGATATCACCTGTCCATCATGTTTCAGGATGTCAGAGTTATATGTTCGGGAAACGCAAGCGAGGTCTTTGAAAAACTGGTACACCTTACAAAGGACGATGTAGTGATAGGTATAAGCTTTCCAAGATATTCGATGCTTACATTAAAGGCTTTGGAATATGCCAACAGTATAAATGCATCGGTTATGACCATTACAGACAGCGTGCATTCTCCGGTAAATCTATATTCTTCCTGCAATCTTCTGGCCGGTAGTGACCTTTCGTCGGTGGTGGAGTCTATGGCCGCTCCAATGAGCGTTGCCAATGCACTTATCATAGCTCTTTCGGTAAAAAAGAAGGATGAATTATTTAAGAATGCCGATGTGCTTGAGAAGGTGTTTGATGATTTTGGCGTGGAAGGAAATGATGATCTGGAATACACCGATGACAGGGTACGCTTCAGATATGACGGTGAATGACTTTTGTTTTGAACGGGAGGAGATAAATGGCTGATGTGGCTGTTATGGGCGCCGGAGCGGCCGGGATGATATGCGCGGCAACCGCTGCACAAAGAGGCGCTACCGTTACTCTCTTCGAAAAGAATGAAAAGCCCGGAAAGAAGATATATATTACAGGTAAAGGACGTTGCAACCTTACAAACGAATGTGATCCGGAGGAATTCATTTCCAATGTGGTGTCGAATTCCAAGTTTCTTTACAGCGCCATATACAGTTTTGATTCCTATGCTCTTGAGGATTATTTCAAAAGTCTGGGACTCAAAATCAAGACGGAGAGAGGGAATCGCGTTTTTCCGCTTTCCGATAAAGCATCTGACGTCACCAAAGCCCTGGAAAGAGAGCTGAAAAGGCTGGATGTCGATATCAGATATAACACACGCATTACCGCAGTTAATACGGATGGGACATCCGGCGCTGTGACGGGAGTTACATATGTTGACGAATCCCGAAATGAACATAAAGAAGATTTTTCGGCCGTAGTGATAGCCTCCGGAGGTCTTTCTTATCCGTCTACGGGATCAACCGGTGACGGTCTTAAGATAGCGAAGGATCTTGGCCATACGGTAGTTGATACCATTCCGTCTCTAGTACCTTTAAGGATTGCAGATACGGAACTTTTTGCGCTTAAAGGCCTGTCACTTCGAAATGTTTCGCTGTGTATCAAAAAAGGAAAAAAGACGTTGTATGACGGTTTCGGAGAGATGCTCTTTACCCATAAAGGAATAAGCGGTCCCCTTGTTCTTAGCGCATCATCGATCTGCGGCAGGGAAATATCGAAAGAAAATGAACTGTCGGCTTACATAGATCTTAAACCGGCGCTTTCTATGGAAAAGCTTGACGAAAGAATCCTAAGGGATTTTGAAGGGGAAAAGAACCGTGATTTTTCAAATGCGATAAGCGCGCTTCTTCCCTCCGGACTTATTCCTTTTATCATAAAAAAGACCGGGATTAATCCCAAAAAGAAGGTACATGATATCACCAGGGAAGAACGCATGAGGCTTGCCGGATTTATCAAAGCCTTTCCGTTGACGGTTACGGGGCTTTATGATTACAATGAAGCTGTCGTCACCAAAGGCGGTATCAGGGTTTCCGAAGTGGATCCGTCCACAATGGAATCGAAACTTGTAAAAAGATTGTTTTTTGCCGGTGAAGTCTTGGATGTGGATGCGCTTACCGGTGGATTTAATCTGCAGATAGCATGGAGTACCGGCAGACTGGCCGGACTTAGTATTTAAGGAGGAAATATGAATATAGCTATAGATGGACCGGCGGGTTCGGGAAAAAGTACGATAGCAAGGATCCTTTCCAAAGATCTTTCGTTTATTTATGTTGATACGGGAGCACTGTACAGGGCGATTGCTCTTTATTGTCTGCGAAACGGAGTTGATGAGAATGACCGGGATGCTGTAGCTTTGGCTATAAAAGACGTTTTGGTTGAAATAAGTTATGTCAACCAAGAGCAACATATTATCCTGAACAAAGAGGATGTATCCGGCTTTATCCGGACACCGGAAGTAAGCAAAGTTTCGAGCATAATTTCTGCCTATGGTCCGGTTCGGGAAAAGCTTCTTTCTTTGCAGAGAGATATAGCGGAAAATAATGATGTTGTAATGGATGGCAGAGACATCGGAACCAACGTTCTTCCGGAGGCTGAATGCAAGATATTTCTTACGGCGTCGGTTAAGACCAGAGCAAAAAGACGTT
>CAJOOT010000166.1 GCA_905236215.1 uncultured Eubacterium sp. | reverse complement strand
GCTTATAACACCGGCAATGTTTACGATAACGGTCTCTGAATCGGAGCCTTCAAGCACCCCAAGTACACCGTTTTGAGACAATGAATATCCGATGACACCTATGAATATGGCAACCCCCATGGATATAACCACCCATACGGATGCTATTCTTCTGGAAAGCTTAAGCTTGTTCTTGTCTTCTATAGCCATAAAGCGCAGCAATATATGAGGCATGCCAAAATATCCAAGTCCCCATGCCAGCGTAGATACAATGGTAAGCACACTGTATGGAGCGGATGATCCCGTGACCGGATCATATGTTTCGGTAAGGCTTAAGTATCCCGGAAGAGCTGCTGCATTCTGTCCTACAGCATCAAGACCTCCCGCTGCCGAAACCCCAAAACACAAAACCACAATAAGGGCTATCGTCATAACGATACTCTGTATGAAGTCTGTGGTGGATGCAGCAAGAAACCCTCCAAGCGTGGTATATAGCAGGATACATGTTGCACAGATGATCATGGCTACAGTATAGTCAATGCCAAACAATGACGAAAACAGTTTACCGCAAGCAGCAAAGCCTGATGCGGTATAAGGTATAAAGAATACTATAATGATAAGAGCACTGATTGTCAGAAGTCCGTTTTTTTCTTTTCCGTAGCGCTTCTTAAAAAATTCCGGGATCGTGATGGCATCCAGCCTGTGAGAGTATACACGAAGTTTTCTTGCTACTATAAGCCAGTTGAAATACGTACCCACAGCAAGACCTATCGCTGTCCAGCCTGCGTCTGCCACGCCCGAAAGATACGCCACTCCCGGGAGTCCCATGAGAAGCCAGGAGCTCATATCAGAAGCTTCCGCACTCATAGCGGTAACAAACGGTCCCAGCTTTCTTCCGCCCAGATAAAAATCATCTACACTTGAATTTTTCTTTGAAAAGTAGATGCCAATCCCGATGACAAGCACAAGATATGCCGCCATAGTGATTATCATGATGATATCAGATGTGTTCATTTGATTTTCCCTCCAGCCATTGATCGATCCTAATGATATCAGAAAAATAAAAGAGCCGTCAAAACTGACGACCCTTCTTGCGAGCGATAGACGAGACTCGAACTCGCGACCTCCACCTTGGCAAGGTGGCGTACTACCAACTGTACTACTATCGCATTCGTCTCTTTAAGACGCTCGATTATAATACCTCAAATAAAGGCACGTGTCAACAACTTTTTTTATTCAGCCTGTGATGATGTTAAAAGGCCCTTTACAAATCCCCTATCCGTTTTAACAAATCCCATTTTTTTCATATATTCCTCATGTCCAAAGGATTTACTCGAAAAAATCAGAGTATGTATTCCAAATTCCGGCAACCTGGAATACAAAAATTTACCCACTGAAGTATCTCTGTATGCGGGAGTGGCATAGTCAATCAAAATGCGAACCTCTCCGTCGTCGGTTTCATTTCCAAGGAACAGTCCTGCCGGCACAGTGTCACAGGTAACGATGTATGCCTGATCGCAGTCCTCCGAAAGTTCAACCGCAAGTGACGGAAAATATTTCCTGATATCAGAGGAGTAATGCTCCAAAAGATACTCTACCATACCTTCTCCGGCCTTTACCTTTATAAGCTGGAAGTGTTTCTCTTTTCTGGCAAGCTCGATCAGTTTGTATATATTGATCACCACAAGTGTTCCATTCAAAATAGCCGTGGGATAGGAATGTATGATGAGCGCGTATATTGTAAATATGGCACTGCCGATGCAGTTGACAACCCTCAGTTTCTTGACCGAAGTCATCAACATTGCCACAACCACAAGTGCAGAACCTATATATCCAACTATTTCTATAAGTATTGCTGTATCCATATATTTCCTCTTTCAAAGCTGATTTCTGCGTAATTCTATCAGAATATTTTTTTTGTTTCAAGCTGTTTATGTTATAATGTTTGTGTTGAGGAATTCTTCCTTTGCCTCATACTAGTCACTGCGACGCAGATGCCCATTTTCGGTGCATTACCATTAAGAGGATGATCCAATGAGTAATGACGATATCCATAATATCACGGAAAACCATGAACAGCATCAGGAAGATTTGATAAACCCGCAGAATCCGGCCAATACTTCTGATGTCTTATCTATCCAAAAACGTATTGAAGAATACGAACGCCTTCTCGAAGACGTTATCAACAATCTGGGCATATTTTATTTTGCGTATTACCCGGCCACAGGACATTGCGACAAAATGTTTTCTCCTGATACCATGTGGTCTTTTACTCCCACTATTGAGAACTATCCCGAAAGCTTTATCAAAAGCTCCATGATGAGCAATACAGATGCTCAAAAGTACCGGGAAATGGTGCAAAGGGTAATAGACGGCGCTCCTGAATCCGGCTGCATCGTTTCTATCATCAATAATGGAAAATCTGTCTGGCTCCGCGTCAGACTCTTTAATCAGGAAGGAAAAAAGAACCCCGAAAAGATTTTGGGATTTGCCGCAAACGCCGATGATTATATGCTTTCGCAGCAGCGACTGAGCGACAACGAGCTCTCCATTCTTACCATGCAGCAAAACTCTTTGAGAGCCAACAGCATCAACCTTACGAAAGATACTCTCAATCTGTACCGCAACGATCTGTTATGGCCCGACAGCGACGGAAAATCCGTAAACTATCTCAATCAATATATAGACGAAGCCAGTGAAGCTGTTCCCGATATCAGAGATCAATCTGTCGAGACTCTTTCCATACTTATTTACGGAGCCCCTCAGATCCCCGAAGTCGCACACAGGAAACAACTTTACCGTCTGTTCAATCGTAAGGCGCTGCTCAAGGCATATGAATCCGGAAAAACACACGTAAGTTTTGATTACCGTAGAAATATAGGCGATGATATCAGATGGGTGCGTCTGACGGTAACGCTTCTTGAAAATCCCGAGAACGGCGATATACTTGCTTTTTTTAACCTGCAAGATATAAACAGCAGGGTAGTGCAGCGTACCATTAACCGAAAGATCCAAGAAAACAACTGCGATTATATTGCTCTCATCCACCCGGCCGACGGAACCATCACATACACGATGATTTCTCATAAAAACATGGCTCTTTTCAAAAAAACAGGTATTCATGTAGGTGTTCCGATGCCTTATAAGGAAACAATGCTTAATTATGAAGAGTCCTGGATGGACGAGGGACATAGGGTCCATCTCGTAAATAATATTTCCATAGAGAACCTGACCAAAAAGCTTCACCATAGAAACAGCTATACATATACCTATGACATGTACTTCAAGGAAGAATACCGTCGAATCGGGATGCCTGACCATATGAGAAACCAGATTACCTTCAGCTGGCTCGACAAATACCGCGACAATATTGTCGCAGTGCAGATTGACGTTACTTCTTCATATGAAAAGGATTTGGAACAAATGCGTCTTCTGAACGAAGTCGCAGCAAAAGCCAATGCCGCCAACGATGCCAAAACGGAATTCATCTCCAGGATATCACATGATATCCGTACCCCCATTGGTGCCATCTTAAATCTTACCGACTTTGCACATGAAGATATTGAAAACCCCGAAAAGTTAAAGGAAGATCTTGCCAGGATAGGTACATCCGGACGTTTCCTTCTTTCACTCATTAACGACGTCCTGGATATCACACATATAGATTCCGGAAAAATTGAGCTCCACCCCGAGCCCTACCCTTTTAGTGACTATATTTCCGAAATCAGAAATATTCTTGAGCCCATGTGCGACGATAAGGGACTCACATATGATTATGAAATTAACGTTCCTTCGAACATATGCGTCAATATTGATAAGACTCGGATCAACCAGGTCATACTTAACCTTATATCCAATGCCGTAAAATACACGCCCACAGGTGGACATGTCAGATTCGGAGCATCTGCCGTACCCAAAGGGGACAACATTTTCAACTTTATTGTATATATAGAGGATAACGGTATAGGAATGAGCGAAGATTTTGCAGCTCATGCATTTGAATCCTTTGCACAGGATTATGACAACCCTTACCGCGATAACAGTATTCCCGGTACCGGCCTTGGGCTTCCCATAGTCAAGAAGCTTTATGACCTTATGGGTGGTGAGATCAAACTGGAAAGCAAACTCGGCGAGGGAACCCGTGTCAGTCTTTATATAGATTTGGAAGACATCAGCTCAAAGGATATCATTCGGACACCTTCGGTATTGAATACAGCCGTAAAGGGCAACTACTCCGGCAATATCCTGATTGCGGAAGACAATGAAATAAATTCACAGATCGCACAACGGATCTTTGAAAACCTTGGTTTTGACGTAACTCTGGCAGAAAATGGCGAAAGGGCCTGCCAAATCTTCTCCGACTCCGAACCCGGATATTTTAAGTCTATATTTATGGATATCCAAATGCCTGTAATGAACGGCTATGACGCCGCCAAAAAAATCCGGAAACTTAAACGCACGGACTCACTGAGCATTCCCATAATAGCCATGACCGCAGACGCATATACCACCGCCATGAAAAAAGCCAGAGAAGCCGGCATGAACGGGTTCACCACTAAGCCCCTGAAAATTACGGAAATCTGTGAGATTATAGAATCAAACAGAATTGATTGATTCTATACATCATATTTCGGAATTGAGGGTATCCCTCCGCGTTTCGTCACGCAAAAGCCTGCTATGGCGTTACCGAATCGAGTATATTCCGTTACATCCTCTGCACTAAGCTCATCTATTCTCTTTCCATTCTCCAGAAAACAACCGACAAAGCCGCCCCAGAAAGAATCTCCGGCGCCGGTAGTATCTACGCATTTTACATCCTGACCCGGAACATTTACCTCAAAGCCCGCACCTTTTACTATAGCCCCGTCTTTTC
>CAJOOT010000165.1 GCA_905236215.1 uncultured Eubacterium sp. | reverse complement strand
TGTTGTGATGGGCGCCGGAGTTCTTCCAACCGCATTTGCAGTCGGTTTTTCGGGAACTCCGAGTGTGATTCGCATGATGAGGGGACAGGTGCTGACCGTTCGTCGTCAAGACTACGTGGAAGCAGCTGCCACAACCGGCTCTACCAAAATGAGAACTCTCCTGCATCATATAATACCAAATACGCTGGCTCCTCTTATCGTGGATTCATCCATGCGTATAGGTGGAAATATTTTGGGTATTTCAGGCTTGAGTTTTATTGGACTCGGTGTTCAGCCGCCGCTGTCGGAATGGGGTGCCATCATGACCGCAGGGCAGGAATACATAAGAGAATTTTGGCCTCTTGCTACATTTCCCGGTATTGCTATTGCCTTAACCCTGTTCGGATTTAATGTATTTGGAGACGGTCTTCGTGACGCTCTCGATCCCAAACTTAAAAATTAGAGGAAACGAAACATGGCATTATTAGAAATAAATGATTTGCGAGTAAGCTTTCGAACTTCAACATCAGATGTGCACGCATTAAACGGTGTTACCTTTTCCCTCAACGAAGGAGAAACATTAGGTCTTGTGGGAGAAACCGGAGCAGGAAAAACCACAACTGCCATGAGCATATTAAAACTGCTTTCCCAACGGACAGCTCAATATGACGGTGGAGAAATCCTTTTTCAGGGCAAAAATCTTATGGATATGAAGGAAAAGGATTTACAAAAGATCCGCGGAAAGAAGATTTCCATGATTTTTCAGGATCCCATGACGGCTTTGAATCCTACAATGCCTATAATAGATCAAATTGAAGAATGCATTACGGCGCACAAAGGCCTGAATCGCACAGATTTGCGCAAACAGGCCAACGATATTCTTGAGACTGTAGGTATACCCGCAGAACGAGGAAAGGAATTCCCTCATCAATTTTCCGGCGGCATGAAACAACGTGTGGTCATAGCCATGGCTCTTGTATGTTCACCGGAGCTTCTTCTGGCAGATGAGCCGACAACCGCGTTGGATGTAACCATTCAGGCGCAGATTTTGGATATGATACAGGACTTAAAGAAAAAAAATAACACCGCAATGTTGCTTATCACACATGATCTCGGAATTGTAGCGGAAAATTGTGACAAAGTAGCAATTATCTATGCCGGAGAAGTCGTAGAATACGGTTCATTGGAGGAAATATTTGATCATACGGCACATCCTTACACAAAAGGTCTCTTTAATTCACTTCCTTCCCTGGAAGAAAAAACCGATCGACTGAAACCCATAAGAGGATTGATGCCGGATCCCGCAAATCTCCCGTCCGGATGCAAATTCCATCCTAGGTGTCCTTATGCCGATGAAAAGTGCACTCAGGAAATTCCTGATCTTCAGGATGTGGGGAATTCCCATCTGTGTCGTTGCCATCACTCTAACAAAGGAGTTGGGCTGTATTTTCCTGATGAAAGGATCAACGAAAAAGCTTATCAACACGATCTGCCGGTATCAAATCCGGGCAATGATATTTTGGAAAAGGGGATATAAAGATGAGCAACGAATTATTACGTGTAGAAAATTTAAAGAAATATTTTAAAACCCCTCGCGGAATGCTTCACGCAGTTGATGATGTATCTTTTACGTTGGATAAAGGAAAAACTCTGGGAATAGTAGGTGAATCGGGTTGCGGTAAATCCACATTGGGAAGAACCATATTGGGAATACATGAGGCTACTGAAGGAAAAGTCTTTTTTGAAGGCAACGATATTACACATTTGAAGTCATCAAGCCGCAGAGAAATCCTGAAAAACATGCAGATGATATTCCAGGATCCCTATGCATCTCTTAACCCCAGATACTGCGTCCGTGAACTGATAGCAGACCCTTTGAAAGCATTTCACCTGATGAGGGGAAAAGAACTCGACAAAAAGGTTGATGAGCTGATGGAAACCGTAGGACTTGCAACAAGATTAGGAAATGCATATCCTCATGAGCTTGACGGTGGAAGAAGACAAAGAATCGGAATTGCCCGTGCCCTGGCTTTAGACCCCAAATTCATCGTCTGTGATGAACCGGTATCTGCATTGGACGTTTCTATTCAGGCTCAGATATTAAATCTCCTTCAGGATTTGCAGGAAGAACGAAACCTCTCATATATTTTTGTCACTCATGACATGTCTGTCGTAAGACATATTTCCGATGATATCCTCGTTATGTATCTTGGAACTACTGTTGAAAAATGTTCTTCGGACGATCTTTTTGAGAAACGCTATCATCCCTATACCAAGGCTCTTATGTCGGCTATCCCCATACCTGACATCCACTCAAAAAAAGAACGTATTCTTATGAAAGGAGAATTGACCAGTCCTATCAATCCGCCGGCCGGCTGTGGATTTGCGAACCGTTGTCCGTACGCTTCCGAGATCTGCACGCAAAAGACTCCTTGTATGGAAGAAATTGAGCCAAACCATTTTGTTGCATGTCACAGAGTCAGAGAGGTAAATGAGTGAAATTTTTTCAATCGTTAAAATTCTGATCATCATGAAAAATAATACATTTATCAACCTGTTTTCAATAAAGCTTCTGGTTCCGATCTTAATGGTACTTTTCGTTTTCTGCCCTTCCATATGTATATGGGGAAGTTCAACAGGAACCGTGGAATACCTTCTTTCTACCGAAAACTGCGGCATTGATGAAAGTGATTTGGGCGAAGTTTTAAGTGATGCTGCAAAATACAAAACAAAGGCTGATATTGCGTTGGTTTCTTCCGGTCTTCTTTATCGTAATCTTTTGGCCGGTGAAGCAGATTATAACGAAATATCATCCGTTATCACGTCTGATAACGAGATCCTCCTGTGCAGCATGACCGGTGAAGAATTAAAAAATCTTCTTGAATGCAGCGTAAGTCACTTAAAAGTAACTACAGGTGATATAATCGACGAAGAAGCGTCCGCGTTTGACGGATTTTTGCAAATATCAGGACTGTGCGTGGTCTGCGATGTATCTGCTCCTACCGGAGAAAGGATTATTTCCGTAAGTACGGATGATGGAGACGCGATTGATACTTCCGACAATTCCGATACCTATATGGTGGCAATTACAGATGAGATAACAGATCTGTATCCGGATTTTTTTGAAAATAAGCTTGTAAAACGTAGCGGTAAAACAATTACCGAAGCTTTATTTGAATACGTAGAGGCAGGTCGTGCCGTTGTTCTGGATGATGATGAATACCGGATGACAGGTGTGCGGTCTAAAGGTATATTATTCGGTATATCACCTTGGATATTCGTTGGTGTGACTGCTGTCTTTATTGTTGTAGGTCTTCACAGATCTCGCAGCATCATTCCACCATATTCGTCGGACATATAAGTGACCACCCGTTACGGATGGTCACTTTTTTGCCGTCTACATCTGCATCCCGCCGCACACAGGAAGCGCCATGCCCGTGATATGATCCGCCATATCACTCATAAGGAATACTACTCCGTCTTCAATGTTCTTTGTGGTTCCCATCTTTCCATCGGGAATCACGTGTTCCTTCATAAATTCTGTATCCTGTCCGCCGCTTTTGATACTGTCAGACATGAGATTCGTGCCTTCTGTGGGGCCCGGGCAGATAGCATTGACTCTAATACCGGCCTTGGCATTTTCTACTGCTGCCGTCTGAGTAACAGCTATCACGCCTGCCTTGGAAGGACCATATGCACCAAATCCCGGAGCCATCTTGAGTCCGCCGATGGACGCTGTGTTTACGATAGCTCCTCCGCCCTGCTTCTGCATCTGGATGAGCTCATATTTAAGACAATGGAAAGTGCCTGTCAGATTTGTTCCTATAACCTTTAACCAATCGCTTTCTGTTACTTCGGTAAGGGGTGCAAACGGTATATTTACACCGTCTGCGCCACAGCCGGCATTGTTAAAAGCGTAATCAATGGCTCCGTATATTTCCACAGTCTTGGCAATGGCATCCTTTACGGAATCTTCATCCGATATGTCGCAGAAAACATACGTTGCTTCTCCTCCTGCTGCCTTTACTGCCTCAACGGTAGCCTGTGCCTTCTCCGGCTTTCTGGCGGTGACTGCCACTTTGCAGCCAAGAGATCCGAAACGCACCGCCACACTCTTTCCCATACCGGATGCAGCTCCTGTTACAAACAATACTTTTCCTTTAAATTCTTCAAACATTGTTTTTTCCTTTCTTCTGTAATCCTAATGATATCCCATTTCGCGGATCAATTCTTCTTCCTCTTTAAGTACCTGCTTTATATATTCGGCAAAAATGATGGCGGCATTGGTAAATTTAAAAGACTTATGATAAGCAAATCCTATAATAACAGCCGGCAAATCCTCATCAAGATCCAGCAGTCTCACATGATTATCCGGATGTTTCTTTAAAATATTGCACCCCATCCCAAGTGGCAATATGCAAAGACCATGTTCTTCCTCCACCAGATTGTACAGAAGCTCATTACTCTGTATCTCAAAGTTGATCTTTGGCGTAAAACCGTAGGATTTGCACAGCGTTGTCAGTTTATCTCTGCTCATTCGGGAATTGTCACAAATAAAGATTTCCTTCTCAAGATCACGTACGGAAACCCTTTTTCTTTCCGCCAAAGGATTGTTTTCATTGACCGCCAGCATATACTTTTTTTCACCGAATTTCTCAAATGTTATCTGCTCATGCTTAATCTCTTCATAAGAGATCCCCAGCGTAACCGATCTGTCCAAAAGGCGCTCCGTCATCTGAACCGTAGAGCAATCTGCCTGACGTATGCCCACATCAGGATGCTCTCTGAAAAACCTCGGCAGAACATCCGGAAGAAAAGCAGAAATATTGCTTGCCAGAGACAGTACATTCTGGTCAAGCTCATACATGCGCCTCACATTTTGTATCCCGGAATTAATCTCATCAATGGCAATGTCAACACTCGACAGGAATAGTCTTCCGTAATCATTGAGCTCTATGAGACCCTGTCTGTGTTCAAACAAGGGCACCTCAAGTTCAGCCTCCAACCTGGCAATGCTCTTGCTTAAATTAGGCTGCGTGATAAAAAGCTCCCGTGAAGCCTTTGTGACGTTCCCGCAACGGGCAACGGTCTGAAAATATTGAAGCTGTTTTAATTCCATTGAAATACCTCTGCGAATGCATGATCTCCCACTGATTTATATTCTCATTGCAGCATCATACGCCTCGTGATTTGCGCGGAAATAGTTGCCGCCGCGCGCGGTACAGTCTCCTACCATGATAACATTTTCGCTGCCGTAAGTCTTAAGAAGTTCAAGTCCCAACGCCTGCTCCGGCTTAACTCCCAGGGCATTTACCACGCTCTTGGCTTCAAAATGAGCCTCTTTTCCGGTATTAAGATCCGTAGCATATACTCCGTCTTCTATTTTATCTATCTTCATTGAGCCAACCAACGATACGCCATATTCCCTGAGCTGATCCATCAGGTCGGCTTTGTTGAAGATTGGCATTTCCATCACAAAGCTGTCAATGGGAAGCTGATCTATGACGGTCACCTTCTTCCTGTCCATCGCAAGAGTAAGTGCACACTCCAGACCGGTTATTCCTCCACCCATGACAATTACCGTTTCCTCGGTCCTAACCGTTTTTGCATCTACATCGCGAACACTCAGCGCATTTTCTATGCCCTTAATTGGCGGCGTTATGTAAACCGAACCCGTGGCCACGATAACAGCATCAGGGTTCTCACTCTTAACCAGTTCCGGCGTCACCTCTGTGTTAAGATGAATCCTTGCTCCGCACTTGTTGGTGGTCTTAATATCCCATTTTAAGTAGTCTCGCATAAGCTGCTTAAAGGGCACCTCGGATGCATCCACAAGAAGCCCTCCCAAATGATCTGCCTTCTCATAAAGCGATACGGTATGACCTCTGGCAACAAGTGTCTGCGCTGCCATCATTCCGGCAGGACCTCCGCCTATTACCATTACATTCTTTCTGTCCTCTTTGGCAACAGGTGTTATATCTCCTGCAATACCCATGCGGGGATTTATCGCACAACTCATCTGTGTGCCGTATGTATTGGCATTGCCGCAGAGATCACATCTGGTACACGGACGTATATCTTCATTTTTTCCCAAAAGAGACTTCTGAACAATATCACCGTCAGCCATAAAGCTCTTTGCCATGGCCACGATGTCGGCCTTTCCACTCTTTATTATCTCTTCTGCCTGCTCTAAAGTGGTGATCATACCCACCACCGCCACGGGGATGTGCAGGGCGGACTTTATCTTCCGGGCATACTCAACATTAAGTGGTTTATAAGGCTCTCTAAAGTATGTCGGTATCGTGTAGCGTGCGCTCAAATGAAAGATGGATCCCTGGGAAACATGCATAATATCAACATATTCCTGGGCATGCTTCATAAACTCCAAAGACTCTTCAAAACCAAGGCCTCCCGGAATTTTCTCTTCAGCGGACACCCGAAGCTCAATAACCATAGACTCACCGACCGCCTCACGAACAGCCTTTAGCACCTCGAGAGGAAACTTGCGTCTGTTCTCGGGTGTTCCGCCATACTCATCCTTACGAACGTTTGAATCAGGCGAAAGCCACTGTGCCAGGAAATTATTATGTGCACAGTGAAGCATTACCATACGGAATCCGGCATGTTGACAACGTACAGCACAATCCACATATGCATCACGTATCCAGTCCATATCCTCTCTGGTCATTGTGCGGACATTGTCTTCCGGATCCAACGGGCGCTCTGCGGAAACGATAGCTGTGGGCGAGCCATCCTTGGGTGCTCTGTTTCCTCTTCCGGCGTACGCAAGCTCACATGAAAGCTCGGCACCGTTCCTTCTGGCAGCCTCCACCAATGCGCTCATTCCATGGATACAGTCGTCGCTACAGACATTCATTTCGCAGAGCCAATGTGATGTATCGTCGTGCGTAACGGGCGTATCGCCCACAGTAACCCAGCCTGCGCCGGTCTTCGCCTGCCACTCCATGAAATCAAGCATATCCTGACTCATCGTGCCGTCGGCGTTGCACTTCAATACAACCGTGGGAGCATATTCAAGACGGTTTTTCAGAGTAACGCCCCTTATCTGAAGCGGAGCAAACAAATGCGGGTATTTGTTTTCTAACATATCGAATAACCTCCTGTTACCAATATTATTACGGTTGTTCCTAGCACCTATAATAATCTCTGAAGGTTACAATGTAAAATGAGAAATGAATTATTTTGATATAACCCAGGCGATATACCGTTAAAAGACCCTTCAGTCACAATGTGCTGAAGGATCTTTCTTCCAATCAACTATTTCGGAATGATTATCTTCCTGTTTTGAGGCTCACGGGCTTTTCTGTACAAAACAAATCTCCTGCCTATAGCCTGAACGAACTCTGCATCAATGGCCTCTGCTACCTCATTGCAGGTATCCTTTGGATCAAGTCCCGTCCCTTTCTGAATCTGGCATTTTATAAGCTCATTGACATCTATATTTCTTTCAATCTCGTCGATAATACTGTCTGTAAGTCCGGCCTTTCCGATATAAACCGCCGGTTCTGTTTCCTGTGCGAGTTTCTTAAGATAGCTGCGTTGTTTACCGGTAAGCATGTGTCAAAATCCTTTCTTGTTTAAATAAC
>CAJOOT010000164.1 GCA_905236215.1 uncultured Eubacterium sp. | reverse complement strand
TTCAAGCGATTACTCGGAATTGGGAGAGCTTGTGGATTTTATGGTAGGAGATCTTAAAAAACAGGGAGTTGAGCTTACGCTTCCTTCACTTCGTGTGGATGCAGTATCGCTTGATATCATGGAGAAGGTAAAGGGAGTAAACTCTTCATCCGTTACTTTTGCACCCGAGGCAGGTTCGCAGCGTATGCGAAACGTTATAAACAAAAACCTGACGGAGGAAGAAATTTTAGGCGGAGCGGAACTGTTTTTTAAGAGCGGATGGAATAAAGTTAAGCTCTACTTTATGCTCGGGCTTCCCACCGAGACTGACGAAGATGCGGCCGCCATAGCGGATCTTGCAGAAAAGATTGCTATGCTTTATTACGATACCGTTCCCAAGGAGGAGCGAAAGTCAAAGATTCATATTTCACTTTCCACTTCATATTTTGTACCCAAGCCGTTTACTCCATTCCAGTGGGCTTCCATGGCTACTCAGGATGAGTATTTGAGCCATACTGCCGTGCTGAACGAGACCTTGCGTGGAGAACTCAATCACAAGGCTATCAGCTACAAATGGCACAAATCCGATATGTCGGAGATAGAGGCGGTTTTGGCCCGCGGAGACAGAAGGCTTTCGGCGGTGATAGAGAGTGTATATCGCAAAGGGGAGATCTTTGGGGCATGGACAGAATATTTTGATCGTAATCGTTGGGAAGAAGCTATTTCGGATGCCGGACTTTCTATTGATTTTTATGTCAGAAGACCACGAGAAAAGGATGAACTTTTCCCTTGGGATTTTGTGGATTGTGGTATTACCAAGGACTTTATGTGGCGCGAGTGGGAAAGAGCCAATAAGGCTTTGACCACGCCGGATTGCAGGAGCAGTTGTGCGCGCTGTGGCTCCTATGTATATGGAGGAGGTGTCTGCCATGAGCGATCCTAATGCAAAAGTATATATCAGGATCCGTGTCAGATTCTCCAAACATGGTCCGGTTAAATATGTAGGTCACCTGGATATGATGCGTTTCTTTCAGAAAGCCATAAGACGTGCAGGTTTTGATATTCGGTATTCTGAAGGCTTTTCGCCACATCAGGTGATATCATTTGCAGCACCTTTGGGAGTGGGGATGGAATCGGATGCCGAGTATTTTGATATGGATATGATATCCACTTTGTCATCTGAAGAATCCATCCAAAAGCTCAATGCACAGATGACTCCGGGAATCAGAGTTCTTAGCTATGTGGAGCTTCCACAAGGCGCAGCGAAGGCTATGGCAGCTGTGTCGGCTGCCGATTATGAGATTATGACTGTAGGCAAGGGGATGTCATTTGCGCCAAACATGGAAATATTAAATTCCAGACTTGAGAACTTTATGGCGGTCGATTCTCTCCCACTCAAAAAGAAGACAAAAAAAGGTGGAGAGAAGGTGGTTGACATAAAACCTCTCATTTTGAGGCTGGTTCCTATCACCGAAAATGTGATAATGGCGCGTGTATGCCAGGGCAGTAGCAGAAATTTGAATATCAGGACGCTTGCACTGCTTCTTGCAAAATGCTGTGGCCTTGAATATGATGAGGCATCCTTTATGTGTGTTCGCAAAGAGGTATATTGTGGGGGCTTTGGGGACGGACCGCTTCGAAGTCTTGACAGTATCGGACGAGAGATATAGAAAAAGCTGCCATGTTTAGCAATACATGGCAGCTTTTTTGGATAATGTGTTTCCCTAAGACATCATATCGAGAAAGCTTTGTGTAAGAGTGTACTCGTTGATCTGACCAGAGTCTCCGTACAGGGTTGACAGGGCTTTGTGAGCGCTCGCTTTCATAGAAGCTACCGTGACAGATGATTCTGTGAGCTTTTCTACACTGCTCATCATGGAGGATGATGACCCGAAAAGAGAAGAAAGTGTTTCGGTGTCCGCTAAAGAAAGCTTATCGGCATCTACCGTGAGCTTTCCGGTGCTGCTGTTTATTGTTATTCCCACAGCTGAAAGATCATCTTGTCTTGCTCTGAAGTATCCGGCGAAAGCATTTATCATGGCTGAGCATTCTGCTGTACCGGCTTTTTTTAAGTAAGATATCATTGAATTATAGCTGGTGACAAATTCGGAGATTTTCTCTTGGATACTGTCGGAACCTCCGTTTTCGATGGAGCTTGCCAGTTCTTTGATAAGTTTTTTTGTATCTTCCGACGCAGATGTCATGTTGGTGTAAAGAGTCGCTGTTGAGTCCGCAGATGAGCTGCCTGATGAAGCGGCTTCCTTAGCTTTTTGGGCATAGGCTTCTTCCAGCTTTTCCTCAAGGGCTTCGATGTCCTCGTTTGTCATAGAGGTGTTTGAGGATAGGTACCGGCTGATGCTGCTCAACGTGCTGTCTGATGATACAGAAGTTATTGACATATATGTCTCCTTCTTGAGTATGTTCCTTCATGAAGATTTTGCCGTCCATGACAACTCATTTACTATATCGGTAATGTTTACGGAAAACTTGAGTGTTCCCGGCCGGGATGTGCATAAAAGCCGGGCACAAAAGCGGCGGATCTTATGCAAATCACCCCCGGCGATATGTCTAGTTTCTATAGCCGGTAAGTTGCCAACAAAGTTTGATTGTGTTATCATTCGTTGGAAGTTAACAGAAAACAGGTGAAGGCAGCCGGCTGGTTTATACACAAGCCGTGTCTGAAAGGCAAATCTCAGCTGCCTGAGAGGGAACGGAGTGAGAATCTCCGGCGAACTCGTCACCGTGAAAAGGGAGTCTTTTGCTTTTGGCTCTTTGTCACTGCATTTGTGTGGGAAGGCAAAGTACCATGTTCAAAGGAACAGGAAGCAACAGGCCATGAACCTTAAAGTCGGGAAACCTGCCTGTTTTCGTACATAGGCCTGAAGCATATCATATGCGGAAGGTCTGATGCCACGAGTAATTGGCAGGTACATCTTATAGGATCCGCTTAGGCGGAGCCTTCTTTTTGGTGCACCCTTTGGCTGATATTCGCGGCAAAAGGGCTTTTTATTATCATCGAAAAGGAGGATATGGAAGAGATGAAAACTAAGAAAAAAAGCTTTTTTAGAACAGTGGCAGTATTTGCGCTGTCCCTTGCACTACTTGCCGGTTTTGTGCCGGAGGTATCGGTAAATGTCAAGGCTGATGATGCGCAGACTACTACAATCACGGCTTATGTCACGGTGAGCGATTCAGGATCTTTTGTAAAAACAAAGGACGGTACAGATGCAGTAAGGAAGGCGGTTAACCTTTCCGGCAAGTCCTCTTATACCTGCAAGGATCTTTTTGAAGAGCTTCACAAAGAGTACTGTACTGCAGGAGCGGATGGCTTCGGTACATCTGACACCGAATATGGGTTAAGCATTTCTAAATTCTGGGGAGTTGAGACCTACTCTGTGTCATATTATGTAAACGATAAAATGGCGGGAGGTCTTACCGATGAGATAAGTAACGGAGCTGAGGTATATGCGTTTATCATGTCGGATGCCTGGGAAAGTTATACCTATTTTGACAAGAAAACCGCCCAGGTACAGGCAGGAGACAGCTTGGAGCTTACTCTTAATCAGTATGACTGGAGTATTAACGGCGCGGTCTCCAAAACCGGAGCTTCCGTTACGGTTGATGGGACATTAACAGGAAAGACTACCGATACTCAGGGCAAGGTGACATTAACCTTCGATAAGGCAGGTACATTTGTTGTATCGGCTGTCTTAAAGAATGAAGACGGCTCTACTGCCATTACTGCTCCGTATTGCGTGGTTAGTGTTACAAAGAAAGATCAGACCATAACAGTAAAGAATTCTGCTCTTAAGAAGACTTTAAAGGCGAAGAAACTGGCCAAAAAAAAGCGTTCATTTAATGTAAAGGCAAAGGCGCTAACGTCTGTTAAGTTTAAGAAGCTCTCCGGCTCCAAAAAGCTTACCATATCAAAGGCTGGAAAGGTAACTGTCAAGAAGGGTACCAAGAAGGGGACTTACAAGATTAAGGTAAAGATCACAGCGGCAGCAAGTGATGTATACAATGAGGCTTCTGTCACAAGGACTATCAAAGTAAAGGTTAAATAATTTGAAAAGATATGCGGCTGGAATAATAAGCTTACTTTTAGCTGTCATAATGATTGGCGGCGTCCTTGTCGCCCCTGTGTATACGGGGGCTGATGACGGGACGTCGTCATTTGCGTATCAGAATGAGCTGGATTTACTCTGTGATACAGTGATAGAAAAGAATCCGTCACCCGATCTTGATACCACATGGTATTTTCTCGGTGTTACAAGATCTTCTTTTGATACACCTGAGGGCTATGAAAAAGCCTACTACGAAAACAGTATCGGTTATCTCAAAAAAGAGTCCTGGAGCATCACTACATCAACCTATACCCAGTATTCCAAGCTTATAATAGGTCTGACGGCAGCAGGCTATGATGCCCAAAACTGTGCCGGTCACAATATTTTGGGCTATCTTTCGGATTTCGACAAGGTAAAAAAGCAGGGACTAAACGGTGTTGCCTATGCTCTTATAGCTCTTAATACAAATCCGTCCTACAATATTCCAACTGATTCTTCTGCAGTTACGCAAAACTCCGAAGATATGATGGTATCATATCTTATGGATAAATTGATAGTTACGTCTAATGGTTCGGGGTGGGCACTTATGGGCTCTAGTCCCGATATAGATATGACGTCAATAGTGGTCATAGCTCTTTCAAAGTACTACAAAAAAAGCGGATATGATGATGTTTCTTCAGCAATTGATGATGCCGTTCAATTCCTTTCAAACAGTCAATGTGATGACGGCGGTTATTTGGCTTTATACGGCTCAAACCCGGTGGAGACGGCAGAGAGCTCATCCCAGGTCATAACGGCGCTTTCCGCAATAGGAATAGATGCGGACACGGATGAACGCTTTATAAAAGGTGAAAACAG
>CAJOOT010000163.1 GCA_905236215.1 uncultured Eubacterium sp. | reverse complement strand
GGCAATATGATATGCATACTGCTCATTATCCGAAGCCTCAAAATACCCAAGGGTGGAAATTCCGAAGCTGCTCAAGCTGTATTTCTTAGCTCCGTTTTCAGAGGCCCAGTTGGTAAGCTGGCTGGAATTGGTAACATTTTCGCCATTGTAAGTGATAGCTTCGCCATTTAGAGTGTAGTAGCCCTTTGTTTCATTATATTTAACTGCGGCTCCATCAACTATGTAATATGACTTGCTCATGGCGCTGGTCATAGCCGTGATAAGTGATCCCAGGGTCTCATCTCTTCTAAGCAGAGCATCCTTTATCTTTTGCTCATACTTTTCAACCTCTGTATCGCTCATGGCATCTTTTTCTTCGTCCGTGAGCGGCTCATAACCTTTGGCTGAATCGGCATTATATTTGGATGCCATGTCATTTATGAGGGTATTGTACTCAGAGAAGAATTTCTTGATCTTATCATAAATACCGTCCGCATCCTGCGTCGTGGTGATAGTAACCGGACCGCTGGTCTCCGCCGTAGCATTGATAGTAAGACCGTTTATGCTAAAGGAATTGGTGCTGGATGTAAATGTAACACCGTTAAGCTTGATAGTAGCATCTTTTCCGTCCATCTTGTTGCCGGTAAATCCGGAATCTTTGTAGTCGATACCAAGAGCCGAAAGAGCCGAACCCTCACCCTCGGATCCGTTTTCCGAAATGGTGAAATCATAATCCTTTCCACTCTTTTCTCCACTAATGAAGAATCTTCCGGTGCCGGAATCATAGCTTGCCTTAATGCCGGCAGCACTCAATGCTGATGCAGCCTGTGACAGTGTCATATCGGAAGTAAGGCTAACCGTCTTCGCTTCTCCTCCGCCCACACTGACAGAAAGCTCCACATCAGAAGAAATCCCCAGGGTAGCAAGGGTGGTAGATGATGCATAATGATTTCCGGATGCATCCTTAAGCTCTTCACCGGTAAGATATCCGGTAGTAGCAAGATTGTCAACTTCCAGAGTCTGTGAGCCGGTAACAGCTTTGCTGCCGGCCGTAACGCTGGCTGCAGACGAATCCGATACTGTACTTGAAAGAGCCATGTAAGCGCTCTCAAAGCGCATTGTGCCCAGTTGTTTTGTATAGAACGAATATGTATCGCTGTTCAAAGACGACCAGGCTTCTTTGGTCCACTCCAGTTTGGTCTTTTCTTTTTCGTAGCTTTCAACCTTGTACGAATATGCCGACACCAACTCGGAAACTATGGAATCCGTATCAAGGCCGGAAGCAATTCCTGTTAATCTAACTGCCATAACTCTTCCTCCTTAATCACCTGCGCTCGTCCACAGTCAGTCCGGCCAACTCCCAAGCCTTGGCGATAAGATCAAGTGTCTTCTCCGGCGGAAATTCTTTTATAACTTCCTTCGTCTTCTTGTCAACTATCTTGACCATGATGCGATTGGTGCCCTCATGCACCGCAAACTGAGCCTCGGAATTGTTGGCTTTGCTGTTAACCTCTTCGACAGCCTTTTTTAATGCCTCCGTGGACTCCTCGGGAGCTATACTGCTCCTGCCGGAATCTGTTACATCAAAATGCTCGCCCCTGTCATAGCTTCTGGCCGGGTCCCGTTCCGAAGTTTCATGCTCTGATTTTGCAGGAGACTCGACTGTCCTTGTCGGCTGCGCCTGTGGAATTGTCTGTACGGGAGTAGCCTGAACCTGCGACTGATATGCCGCCTGGCTTATATTCCCTATTGAATCCATTGCCATAATAACACCTCCTTGTGATTGGCACACTGTTCTTGTAAATGATATATCGGATAAAACAAAAAAATTATTAACAACGATTTTAAGCGCAATCTCTTAACGACACCGCCCTTATCCATCATGCTCTATTTTTTTAAGAAATTCTTTAGATCTTCAACAGAAGATGACTGCATAGCCTCTTTGTTGGAATCCTGAATCTGAAGGAATACTTCCTTTCTGTATATGGGAATTTCCTTGGGCGCGGTAATACCTACCTTAACCTGATCTCCCCTGATATCAAGGATCGTGATTTCAATATTGTTGTTTATAACAAGGGCTTCGCCCTTTCTTCTGGTCAAAGCTAACATCTATTTGCCCTCCTTATTCTCTTCTGCTCTCTCAGAGAGGAGGTCATATATCGGAAAACGTACCGGAAGATCATCTTCTATAATGATCTGAGCAGCCTTCTTATTGTTTGCATTAACGACTATAGGCGCTCTAAGGTTTATGGTCATTTTCTTGATATCGGACGGTACCGTAAGCGTGACAAAAATAAGAGTAGCGTCCGGATCCAGCTCACCCAACGGCTCAAGATACTGATCTTCTATCGTAGGATTGTAATCATCCTTGATAAGAAGAGGATTGATGATCGGCAAAACAAGATCTGCCTCATCTATCGACTGCAGCCATATGATGGATGCCTCCTGTTCATTGTCTACATCGTATACCAGGGTAAATCTGGTGTACTGCGGAAAACCTATAATGCCGCTTTCAAAATTGATGATTTTCTCGTCATCGACCTCAATTTCCCCAAAAATTCTAGTATTGATTTTCATTTTGGATTCCTTTCCGTAACAGTGCTGACTGTATTGCCGGTTCCTAGATATAATCCAGGAGTGTATTCTGGCTTGACTTGCTGGCCGCCAAAAGAGCAGATTCATACGCATTATACGCTGCCGTATATTTGATGACAATCTCTGTCAACTCTTCGTCTTCATTGTCGGATATAAGCGAATCTACGGAACTCTGCTGGTTTTTCATGCGGGTCTTTACAAGTTCCAACTGTTTTCCCTTGTTTCCAACATCACTTATGGCGGCAGTCACCGTCTCCAGATATTTCTGTGTGGATGTAATTCCTGCACTAAATAGATTATTGACGTTATCAGTGTGATAGTCAAGTTCTGATTGAGCGGCTTTTAAAACATTTGCCAGATATGCCTGAACGTTTTCATTTGCCGCATACGTATCCGAATCTATAAGCGACTGTATCTGAGTCACTTTGTCCTGTGCTGCCTGCGCATCCTTCATAGCATCGGACAGCTCTTCAATATCCCTGTAAAAGTCTGCCGTCAGAAAGCTGTCTCCTTCTTTGTTGACAACCAACGTGGTATTGGACGAAATGGTATATTCTATAGGCTGATCTTCCTTGTCATATGTGATAGGTTTGGAGGAATCGGTAATATCCACACAATCAAAATACATCTCCGGGCGAATCTCATCTTTTGAAAATCCGGTTTTTTCGTAGGTAATAGAACATCCTCCGAAAGCCGAATTCTCCATATGTTCCTTGTACTGATC
>CAJOOT010000162.1 GCA_905236215.1 uncultured Eubacterium sp. | reverse complement strand
CCTCCCAAAAGATCCGAATTCCTGCAGTAGCCGCTGTCTTTGACCGCAAAAGCAGCCGAGCGTATCATTCTGGATCCTCCTATACCCGACGGCACAGCCAATGCCACTATCATCTGCGGTATTCCGTTCCCGAGCATAGCCATGAGCAGAAGTAACAAAAGCATCTGCGGTATACATCCGAATGCATCAACTATACGCTGAATAACAAGGTCAAACACACCACCGAGCACGGCAGAGAGTATACCTATCACGATGGAGATGACCGTAGATAAAATCGTGCAGCAAACGCAAAGAATAACTGAAGTCCTCGCTCCGTAAATCATATAACTGAGCATATCTGTACCGGACGAATCCGTACCCAACGGATGTCCCGGCGATCCCGGCGGAAGGCTCCTGTCCATAAGATTGGTAGGAAGTATTCCGTTTGTCATCTTCTGTGGTGCCAGTTGATCCGCAAATATTCCAACAAATAAAATCAGAATCAGGACGACAAAGCATATGCCGCACAAAGTTTTCTTTTTAAATAAATCTTTCCAGAATTGCATAATATTCACCATTAATCAAACGTAACTCTAGGATCTATCCACTTGTAGCACAGATCTATGATAACGTTAACAATCATTACAAACAGCGACATGATAAGCACGCAGCCTTCAACAACCGGAAAATCTCTGTATCCCAAACTGGTTACAAGCTGCTGCCCTATACCGGGAATATTGAATATATTTTCCAGTATTACATTTCCTCCGACCAGAGCGCCTATGGATCCTCCGACTATTGTAATAACAGGAATCATGGCATTTCTGAACGCGTGTTTGAAGAGCACATCCTTTTGCTTAACACCCTTGGCATATGCCGTCCTGATATAATCCTGTCTCAACGTATCCAGCACCATCGTTCTGGTAATCCTAAGCTGTGTACCTATCTGTCCCAAGGCTCCCAAAACACCCGGCACAATAAACATTGACAGATTTCGTATGGGATCCTGTAACAATGAATAGTATTGCACTTCCGGAGCATATCCCCACCATTTTGCAGGATAGAACAAAACCAAAGTAGCCAACCAAAACATCGGAACACTCATGAAGATAACTGCAAGTACTCTGAGTAAATAGTCCGCGATTGAGTCCTGCTTAGCCGCACAAAACAGGCCAAGCGGTATTGAAATAACATTGGCAAGCACAAGACTGATAATACCCAGCTCAAGGCTAACCGGAAGCTGACGCCAGATTATGTTTGATACGGAATCGCTCTGGAAGAATGAATCCCCGAGGTTTCCGGTGATCGCTCCTCCAAACCAGATAAAGAACTGCTGTACCGGCGGTACATTAAGACCCATCAGTTCACGTACCTGCTCTACTTCTATTGTCTTACCTGCGTTTCTCATTCTGACAGCTATGATATCCGCAGCATCACCCGGCATCATTCGCATAAGTGCAAACACTATAGCACAGACTATGAATATCGTAGGAATCAATAAAAGTATTCTCTTAATTACATACTTTCCCATTTTTTACCCCTGATATACCTTTCTCTCTAACTTCTTCCTACTTTATGGCATGCACAAAAATGTCCGTTACCCACATCCACGCAAGGTGGTTCTTCTTCAAAACACCTGGGTTCCGCCTCCGGACACCTGGTGCAGAAATTACAGCCTTTTGGCGGATTGATGGGAGACGGAATCTCGCCGTTTAAGATTATCCTCTCCCTTGCCCTGTCTACCGTAGGATTAGGTATCGGAGCCGCCGATATCAATGCTCTCGTATAAGGATGTAACGGATTATTGTAGAGTTCATCCGAAGCTGTAAGCTCCATAACCTTTCCGAGATAAAGTACAACCACATCATCAGAAATAAACCTTACCACTGAAAGATCGTGACCTATAAACACATACGTAAGTCCCAAATCCTGCTGAAGTTTCATGAGAATATTGACTACCTGCGCCTGTATTGAAACATCAAGAGCAGAAACAACCTCATCACAGACCACAAAATTGGGTTGGATGGCAAGTGCTCTGGCAATCGAAATCCTCTGTCTCTGTCCACCCGAAAACTCGTGTGGATATCTGTGGCGGAAATCAGGATTAAGTCCTACCATCTCCATCATCCTGATAACAATCTCTTCCTGTTCCTTTTTGGAACCCATATGATGAATCTTTAATCCTTCACTGATAACGTTTTGGATATCCATTCTGGGATCAAGTGATGCAAACGGATCCTGGGTAATCATCTGCATGCTCTTAGCCATAGCCTTCCTGCCGCGCTTTGTGGAATCCTTTAAATCATGTCCCTCATATATGATATCTCCTGCTGTCGGGATTGTTCTCATGAGAAGGCAGTTTCCTATGGTACTCTTTCCGGATCCGGACTCTCCAACTATTCCCAGTGTCTTTCCTCTTTTGATTGAAAACGAAACGCCATCAACAGCCTTAACGGATGCCACCTGTCTCTTGAGGAGACCTTTGGTAACCGGAAAGTGCATCTTCAGATCCTTGACCACAAGAATATCCGAGAACGCGTACTTTTCTTCAAGAACCGGTTCGCGATCCGCCGTCATATTCTCTTCGTTCAATGAACCACGACCTCCTTTCTTTCTTCTTCTGCTGCCGCCCTATTATGACATGCGCAGAAATGTGTCTCCGAAATATCCTCGCCCTCGGGTCTTTCCGTTCTACAGACCTCAGTGGCATATTTGCATCTTGATGCAAATGCACAACAATTTTTCGGAACCTTTGCCATATTGG
>CAJOOT010000161.1 GCA_905236215.1 uncultured Eubacterium sp. | reverse complement strand
GCAGGACTTTTGGCAAATCTTACTCCGAATGTATTGGGAATCGATTTTTGGATCGCCGTGATCCTGATTTATTATGTGTTGGCGACGCTCCTTCCAATCGACAAGGTTATAGGAAGGCTTTACCCTGTGTTTGGGGTTGTTCTTATCATAATGGCAGTGGGAATTCTTTACGGAATTTTTGCAGGTGGTTATACCGTTCCTGAAATTAATTTCGAAAACCTGCATCCGGAAGGATTGCCTATATGGCCGTATATGTTCATTACCGTGGCTTGCGGTGCCATATCCGGCTTCCATGCAACACAGTCCCCCATGATTGCAAAATGTATTACCTCGGAAAAGTTCGGGCGGAAGATATTCTACGGAGCCATGCTTTCAGAGGCTGTGATTGCTTTGGTTTGGGCTGCGGCAGGTGTTGCGTTCTATGGTGCAACAGGTGGACTCAGCCAGGCACTTGCGGAGCTTGGACAGTCAGGCGTGGTTTATGATATTTCTACGGGGATGCTTGGACCTATAGGCGGTGTACTTGCCATCATAGGTGTTGTTGCGTGTCCCATCACCTCCGGAGATACGGCGTTTCGTTCCGCAAGATTGATCCTTTCTGAAATTACCGGCCTTGAGCAGAAGAAGATTAAAAACCGTCTTGTTATTACACTTCCGCTTTTGGCTATAGGAGCGGTTTTGACACAGGTGGATTTCAATATAATCTGGCGCTACTTTTCCTGGAGCAACCAGACGCTGGCAACGATATCGTTGTGGGTGATAACGGTATATCTTCTAAAAACCCACAAAAAAAAGCTGATATCCCTGATCACGGCATTACCGGCAACCTTCATGAATGCGGTATGTGTGACATACATATTGATGGCGAATGAGGGATTTCGTATAAGCGGATCAATTGCTTACCCGGTTGGAATCATCTTTGCTGTTGTGGCATTTTTGATATATTGCACACACTTAAAGCTAAAAATTAAAGAAAAAACAGAAGATAAGTGATATTCCTTAGAGTAGGATAAATCTGTCTATGAGATGCAATGTATGCCACAATATGTGTGACCTGAATGAAGGTAATACCGGGCTGTGTCGGGCAAGAGTGTGCCGGGACGGTGTTATTCAGTGCGAAAATTACGGCAGGATTACCTCTATAGCATTGGATCCCATTGAAAAGAAGCCCCTAAAGCTCTTTCATCCCGGGTCAAACATATTGTCCGTAGGCAGTTACGGCTGCAATCTGAGATGTCCCTTTTGTCAGAATCACACAATATCATATGGATTCTACAGGGAGAGTGACGTGATTGTCCGTAACCTTGAGCCATCCGAGCTTGCTGCTATTGCGGCACATTACAGGGACAAGGGGAATATAGGAGTGGCATTTACATACAATGAACCTCTGGTCGGATACGAATATGTGGTGGATACAGCTATAGAAGTGCATAAGCTTGGCATGAAGACGGTTCTTGTTTCTAACGGGTGTGTAGATAAGTCTGTGGCACAGACTGTGATACCGCATATAGATGCCACGAACATAGACCTTAAGGGGTTTGACAGTGAGTTTTATGAAAGTACACTCCACGGCAGCAGGAAAATGGTGATGGATTTTATTGAAATGGCAGCGGAATTCAGTCATGTGGAGGTTACGACGCTGATTATCCCTGGTTGCAATGACAGCAATGAGGAGATAAGAGAGATTGCAAGCTGGATAGCTTCGCTTGATAATGGCAGGGGGAAGGAAGACATTGCCCTTCACATAAGCAGATACTTTCCTCGTTTTAGGATGAATATTCCACCGACGGATGTTGATCGCATATATGAATTAAGAGATATTGCATCGGAATATCTGAACCATGTATTTACAGGGAATTGTTAGTTTTGCCGACTGAGTTAAATACGGCCGGCCGTCACTTCGAAGTACCTACGTGGGTGTTATTGGGAGAGCAAATCCCAAAACCACTTTCCGGATGCGGTCAGGTTCTTGCGGGTGAAGCCGTGAGTTTTTGTTACGCCGGATTTTATCAGCGCACTTGACTCGTTTTTGTTTGACAGATTCCAAATGCAGTAGCTTATATTATAATTATCCAGTTCGTTCACCCATTTGTTTGCGGATTTCTTGTTAATCTTTCCGTTGCCCGAGGCATTGCATATGCCGAACTCGCTGATAAATACAGGGATTTTAGCGTTTTGTGCTCTCTTCAGTTTGGCAATATAGCTGTCTTTATGTGTGCCTGCATAAAAATGCATGGTATACATAATATTATTCCATTTGTCGGAGAGCTCCGTAGTTATCAGATCCACATCCTGTGACCAGTTCGGAGTGCCTACTAGAATAACTCCATCTGAGTATTTGCGTATTGTGGGGATAATATATTTCGCGTATGCATAGATTTGTTTCCAGGTAACGTTACCGTTCGGTTCGTTACATATCTCATATATTACATTATCATATCCGGCAAAGCTCTTTGAGGCCCATTTAAAGAAGGCTTTTGCAGCTTTTTTGTGAGTTAAGGGATTGCCGTCAGATAGGATATGCCAGTCTATTATGACATATAGTTTGTTTTTCTTGGCATATTTGACACCCTGTTTTATAAGTTTTTTCAAAGCCTTTTTGTTTGAAGCACCACCGGTACAGTAGCCATTATATTCAGCTGTGTATAAGGCAAGGCGCACCAGATTACAACCCCATTTATCGTGGAGTTCTTTGAACATATCATCATTAACATATTGGGGATACCAGGAAAGTCCATGTGTGCTTACTCCTTTTAAGCGGATGGGAGAACCCTGAGCCATAAGTTGTGTGCCATCTACACTTAAAGCTCCGGCTGAGGCATCCCTGAGACTCTTAGCATGTGCCGTGTGCGCTGAGAAAAGAACAAGGAGCGCGATTAGAGTGTAAATTGTTGCGGATTTTATTATGAATCTAAAGTATTTTTTCCCGTGGTTCATTTTAGTTTGTCCTTTGCAACAGGTGCTACTGTGGTAGGCAATAGTTTATGCACTGTTGCGGTGCAGTTGCCGGGCATTACCGGCAGCGACGACTGTGCTATCTGCTATATTGGAGTATATCAGCGAAAAGAAATCGTTGCAATATATGAGCTACTCAGATAGAATATCAACAGGCATCTTTTCCATGATGCCGGGTAGTCATTCGGCTACTCAAAATCCGATTTTTTGATTTAAGGAGAAAAAGATGAAAATCCTCCACGGAAAGGCTTCCGCGAGGGCGAGTAGAGGAAGAAAATTCATCCCGAAGAGGGAAAAGCGTAGAAAAAGATGAAGATTCCCCACGGAAAGGCTTCCGCGAGGGCGAGTGGAGGAAGAAAAGTCATCCTGAAGAGGGAAAAGTGCAGAAAAAGATGAAGACTCCTCGCAGAGAGCTGATTGCGGAGCTGTCAGGCTAATGGAGGGTAAGGGAGAGATTAATGAAAGAAATTCTTAAAGCAATGAAAAGAAGAGAAGATATATTAAAACGGGCTCTTTCTGTGGCGAGACATAATAAAAGGAACTACCCTGAGGGTCACTTAAGGGTATCGACGCAGAAAGGAATCCCCCGGTATTACAGGGTAATAGGAGATGGAAATCATACAGAAGAGTATATCAGCAGTAAGAATTTAGGACTTGTGCAGAAGCTGGCTACCAAAGATTACACAGAGTCGTTTATAAAAGTGGCAGAAGGTGAACTTCATCGACTGGACAGGATGATTCGACTGTTTGAGAAGGATAATGCAGATATTATATACGAGAATCTTCCGTACCAAAGGAGAGCTTTTGTTGAGCCCTATATTCCAAATAATGAAGAATATGCTAACAGATGGGAGAGTATGGAATATGATACCAACAGTTATTATGAAGAACGGAAGATCTATGAAACCCGAAAGGGCGATAAGGTGCGTTCAAAATCTGAAGCTATACTTGCGGATATGCTACTTGAACTGGGGATACCATACCACTATGAGCAGGCATTATATCTGGATAATGGGGCAGTGAGATATCCTGATTTTACGTTATTACAGAAGTCAACACGTAAAGAGGTATTCCTGGAGCATTTTGGCCTTTTGGATGATGAAGAATACAGGAATGACGCTATGCGTAAGCTGGATGAATATAGAAACTTCGGCATATATCCGGGAAAGAATCTCATCATCACATATGAGTCTCGCGTAAGCCCTCTGGATATAAAAGGCATAAGAAAAATGCTGGCTGAAATGTTCGTGAGTGAGGCTTAAGGATATGGTTATGTGATATAATTCAAGTTAAAGGTAATTGTTGAGGCGGTAAATAAATGGGGCGACAGAAGTATATAATCGGGAGCAGGTGAGTGGACTATGAAGAAAGAAGAAAAGACCAACGTTATGAGGGTGCTTGAGGGGAAGAAGATTCCTTATGCCGGTCATTCATATGAGCCGGATGCCACGAAGAGCGGTGAAGAAATTGCCGGTATTTTGGGAGAAAACCCTGAAAAGGTCTTTAAGACGCTTGTGACGAGGGGAAAGTCCGGAGCATATTATGTGTTTGTGATTCCTGTAGAAGCGGAGCTTGATCTGAAGAAGGCGGCTAAGGTCTCCGGCGAAAAATCCATCGCTATGATAAAGCAGAAGGAACTGCTTCCGCTGACCGGATATGTACATGGAGGATGCTCTCCCATAGGTATGAAAAAGAAGTTTCCGACCTTTATCCATGAGACAGCTGCGGACTTAGATAAGATTTTTGTCAGTGCCGGGAAGGTGGGATTTCAGATAGAGATAAAACCCGAGGATTTGATAAGCGTAGCCGAATGCAGGGCGGTTGATATAGTAACTTGAAGGAAATGCCTGATTGTGCACTGGGTGATAGAACACCGTGTCTCGCGAGCGAGACTTGAATGCTTGTGATTTTTGGCGCAATCATTTATAGTACATGTATAAAGACTTTTATAAAAGTAGGGTGAATATACAAAATGGAACGGGGAAATCTTTCAAGAGTAGTCAGGTATATTATAGACAGTGGCGGTACATCAAAAGCTATGGTGGCCAAGGACTTAAAGCTTAGCATGCCTACGGTTTTGCAGATATTCAAAACGCTGACGGAAAAAGGAATAGTCAAGGAAGACGGCGTTTATGAGTCGACAGGCGGACGTAAGGCAAAGAGCATTGTAATCTGCGAAGATCTTAGATATTCGGTCGGTATTGACATTACCGGCAGACACGTGGGATTTGCCATGGTGGATATGTGCGGTACGGTGGTAAGACACGAGCGCAAGCGGATTGCTTTTGAACCGGCACTAAGCTATTTTAAGCAAGTTGCGGAAGAAATTGAAAGGTTCATCAAAGAAGCGAATATTCCGGAGGAAAAAATTCTTGGGGTAGGTGTTTCGGTGGCAGGAATAGTAGATTGTGAGTCAAAGCTCTTGATCAAGTCACACACTTTAGGGACGGAAAACCTGAACCTGAAACTTATGGAGAACGTAATCGGGAGACCCGCTTTTTTTGAAAATGATGCCAACGCCGCCCTTCTTGCGGAAAAGGATACAGTAGGGAGAGATTCGCTTTACATTTCCCTCAGTAATACGGTGGGTGGCGCGATTTATCTTAATGGTGACATCTATCGAGGACATACTATGAAAGCCGGAGAAATCGGGCATATGGTGTTGCATCCCGGTGGAAAGAAATGTTATTGCGGCAAAGAAGGCTGTGCTGATGGATATTTGTCGGCACTTAATCTAAAAACAAACGAGGACATGACTCTGGCTGAGTTTTTTGAAGGGCTGAGTAAGGGAAATAAGAAGTGCGCCGCAATCTGGGATGAGTACCTGGAGAATCTTGCACTTTTGATCGTGGATCTACATACGGTGTTTGATTCGGACATTATCATCGGAGGATACGTGGGCTATTACATGGAAGATTACCTGATGACGCTCGGTGAAAAAGTGCTAAGCAAAAGCACCTTTGATGCTGATATCAGCTACATTCATGCCAGCGTACGCAAGATGGAAGCATCTGCGGCCGGAGTGGCAGCCTTTTTTATCAATAAGTTTGTTGATGAAATGTCATAGCAGGTATTATATAGAAAGAACAGAAGGAGCTTCGGATCAGGGGATTCGGGCTCTTTTCTTTGTACATTATTCCTAAAAATCTTCAGTAAAATACCAGCGTTTTGCCAAAAATCATTTACCGTATTGACACCTGCTTTGTGCAATGCTATTTTGAGTTTACAAAAAACATTTATTAAATGCTTTACAAAAGTGAAGGGAGGAACTATTTAAAATGAGAGGAAAGAAAATTGCTTTAATGTTGTGCGCAGCCCTTGGGCTTGGCATGATGGTCGGATGTGGATCCGAAGGAGGAGCTGCAGAAACCGGCAACCAGACTACGGAAGAGCCGGCAGCACAGGTTACTGAGTCCGGAAGTGCAGATAATGAGTCCGGTGAAGCAACCAAGGATTCAGGAGCTATCAAGATCGGCGTTACAGTACAGAGCTTGAGTAACCAGGTGTGGGCAAGTGCATGTACACAGATGGAAACCAGGGCAAAAGCAGATGGCAACGAGCTTACGTATATGTCCTGTGATGACAATTCCGCAAAACAAATTGAACAGATTGAAAACTATATCAGCAGCGGATGCGATGTTATAATGGTAAATCCGTCCGATCCCAACGCCATTGAGAGTGTATGCCAGCAGGCACAGGAAGCCGGTATTAAGGTAATGTGCTGGGACAACGAGATGGAAAACACAGATCTCAACTGGGTAATTGACAACGAAGCTTTAGGATACATGATCGGTGAGCAGGCAGCAGGATTTATCAATGAGAAGTTTGATAATGGCGAATGCAAGGTGGCTGTTCTGGATTATCCGCAGACAGCAATCCTTTTGGAAAGAGAAAACGGCATACTTGCCGCTCTTAAAGAGCTCGCACCGAATGTGGAAATCGTAGCTCAGCAGCCGGCAATTGATGCAAAGGAAGGTCTGGATGCAATGGAGACCATTCTTCAGGCAAATCCGGATGTAAAAGTAGTTTGCTGCATTGGCGGCGGCGGAGCAGTCGGAGCAAATGAAGCATTTAAGGCAGCCGGCGAGATTACGGATGACATCGGAATTTTTGCTGCAGATGCAACAGATGAAGAGCTTTCCGCAATGCTTGCAGGTGAAGCAAACCGTATGTCCGTTATGATTACCGGACTCCCCACGACTATCGGCGACAACGTATACAACATGCTG
>CAJOOT010000160.1 GCA_905236215.1 uncultured Eubacterium sp. | reverse complement strand
GGCAGAATAAACCCAAAGCATTACAGGTACCACTATGGTGGATATCAGAGCAGCTTTAAACATGATCATGGTGTTTGAGTTGTCCGTGATCGCCAATATGAATGTTATGAGATAAAGCGTGGCAAGCAGTATCACGCCGACCAGCGCCATTACGCGTTTAACCTGTTTCATGGTTTGTTACCTCGTCATCGGTAAATTAAGAGTATTCCCATAATTTACACCGGGAGTTGAATATATCCCAAGGTTATCCAGCTCCGCAAATATCAACTATAAAACAATCGGAGATTATTATATCAAAAATGAGGGTGGCTTTCTACCCTCACTTCATTGCTCAGATATGAGATATTTCTCGGCTTTTTGATCATAATGGAAAATGAGAGATATTTGTGTTATCATCTATAGAACAGTGAATTGATGAAATACTGTACAGGAGTGTGGTCATTATGATGATTACCATTGATTTTAACGGAGAAGATCCTATATATCTTCAGTTAAGAAATCAGATTATACATAGCATTGCGGCGAGAGAGCTCACAGAGGGTGATCAGCTTCCTTCCGTAAGAGCGATGGCAGAATATGTAGGTATCAATATGCATACTGTCAACAAGGCATACGCCCTCCTTAGACAGGAGGGATTTCTTAAGCTTGACCGGAGGACGGGGGCCGTAGTTGCTGTGGATATAGACCATATCAAGGCTTTATCCGAGACCAGGGAAAACTTAAGGTATGTTCTTGCCAGAGCAGTCTGCCGGGGAGTTGACAGAGAAGAGGCACATGAGCTTTTGGATGATATTTACGACGGTTATATGTGAAAGGATATTAAAACATAATGAATGAAAGATTTACCAAAAAAGCCGGCGAAGCATTAAGACTTGCCGGCAGCCTTTCTGCATCAAAGGGGCATCACTATATCGGTACGGAGCATCTTTTGTTTGGCCTGCTTCGCGAGAGGAGCGGTGTGGCATATGAGGTTATGCATGCACAGAATGTATCCGAGAGCAGACTTATGGAGCTTATAGACGAGCTTATAGCTCCCTCATCGGGTATTATGCTTATGGAAAAAGACGGATATTCTCCGGGGCTTATGGCGGTTATAGAAGAGGCCGGACGTCAGGCGGCAAGATTCGGTTTTGATGAGATAGGCACTGAACACCTTTTTATAGCAATATTGTTCAAGCCCGAGTGCGCTGCATCGAGGCTTCTCCTTACTCTCGGAGTGAACCTTCAGAAGCTTTATACTGATACTCTTACCGCCATGGGAGAAGATCTGGCGGCTCACAAGCATGAGTTTGTAAACGGCCGGCCTTCGGCCAAAGCTAAGGGTGATACCACGCCCATGCTGGATAAGTATTCCAGGGATCTTACATCCCTTGCCAAAGCCGGAAAGCTTGATCCCGTGATAGGACGTGATGATGAGATAGAGCGTGTTATTCAGATTTTGAGCAGAAGAACCAAGAACAATCCCTGCCTCATAGGTGAACCCGGAGTAGGAAAGACTGCCGTGGCAGAAGCTCTTGCACAGCGCATTGCCACCGGTGATACACCTTTTGGTATAGCGGATAAAAGACTGGTAGCGCTGGATCTCTCGGGTATGGTGGCAGGCTCCAAGTATCGCGGAGAGTTTGAAGAGCGTATCAAGCGCACGATAAGAGAGGTTACGAATGCCGGAAACATCATTCTTTTCATAGATGAGATCCATACCATTATAGGAGCCGGAGCAGCCGAAGGAGCAATTGATGCGTCGAATATCCTAAAGCCACCCATGGCCAGAGGGGAGATACAGGTTATCGGAGCCACTACCATTACCGAATACAGAAAATATATAGAAAAGGATGCGGCTCTGGAACGCAGGTTTCAGCCTGTCACCATAGAAGAGCCTTCCGAAGCCAAAAGTATAGAGATTCTTAAAGGATTAAGGCCTAATTACGAGGAACATCACAGGGTAAATATTACCGATGATGCTCTTAGTGAGGCTGTGCGTCTGTCGGAGCGTTATATTAACGACAGATTCCTTCCTGACAAGGCCATAGACCTGATAGACGAAGCATGTTCCAGAATTAGGCTCGGGAGCTTTAAAGCCGGTTCACCGATAAAGAAGCTTGAAGATAAGCTTCATGATGCACAAAAGCGTCAGGAGGATGCTCTCGTGGACTGTCGTTTTGATGACGCGTCCCGGGCAAAAAAGGATATAAAAAAGATCATCGCTTCACTGGAAAAAGCAAAGGCAAAAGAAGATGCGGAAGAAAAAAAGGAACTTCCCACAGTGGATTCAGAGGACGTGGCTACAATAGTTTCTCTATGGACGGGTATACCGGTCAAGAGGCTTACCGAGGCAGAATCCCAGAAGCTTCTGC
>CAJOOT010000159.1 GCA_905236215.1 uncultured Eubacterium sp. | reverse complement strand
GGAAATTTTGTTGAAGAACATGTTCAAAAAGGAGAAGGCGTTGTCAGCCTGCTTGAAGAATATTGTGAGCTTGTTTATCAAATCGGTACTTCGGATATTTATGATGGCTGTATCGACCCCCTCAAAATTCAACTGAAAAAAGTGTCTGAAGAATTTGATACTATTTTTGATAACGCAAAGAAACAAATACTGTTTTTACCATGCAAGGCCTCCTTATGGGATACCATGGAACCGGAATGGGAAAAAGCTGTTTCTAATCCTCAAAATGATGTATATGTTATGCCTTTGCCGTATGTTATAAAAGGGTATTCCGGTTTAGAATCAAAAAAGTATTATGACGCGGATCTTTTTCCCGATTATGTAAATATCACTGATATTCACGAATACAATATTGCCCAAAGACACCCGGATGCTGTTTATATACAAATACCCTACGACGGATGGAGTACATTTTTTTCCATACCGGATTATTTTTATAGCGAAAATCTTCTCAATTTCACTGATGAACTTATATATGTTCCCTGTTTTAAAACGCAGGATCCTGTGCAGGATAACGATAAAATCTCGAAGGCGTTAAAAGTTTTGATAGAGCAGCCCGCGGTATATTATGCAGACAGGATAATACTTTCATCAGAAGCACAAAAGAAATTATATGTCAATCATCTTATGAAATTGACAGGTAAAGAGTCTTTTGATTATTGGAGCGATAAGATAAGTATATCGGAATCATCAAATGATACGTCATCAGAGAAAGAGAGAAACTTTACAGATATGGCTTATGATGCATTTAAAATACCCAAATCGTCAAGGATATTTGTTTTCCAGGTAAATGCATCTTATATTAATCGAAACGGAATAAAGGGTATAAAAAAGATCAGAGAATCTATTGAGCTTATTAAAGAACAATCTTCGGTTATAAGCCCGGTATTTTCGCCTCATGAGTCTTTGGATGGTATTTCCAAAGAAAATCCTTTTTTTGATGATTGGAACAAGCTTCTCGAAAATCTTAAAGAAGATGACGACATCTATTTGGACAGAATGCATCTGATGAACACTTACTATAGTGTCGCAGTGGGGTATTACGGTTCAACCGGGGTTCTTGCACATAAATGTGCAGAAAAAAATATACCCGTGATGATTATGTCTAATCCGGAAGATTAATGCAGATACATTCCTGATGTCCTCGTTTACTATACGACTAAATTATGTTAATATAATATTTGCGCATTTTTGCGATATGAAAGGAGAAAAAGCTTTGGCTTCAACTATATTAGGTATAGATATGGGCACAAAAAACATAAAGATCAGTGCTCGTGGCGGAAAATCCATCATCTGCGAAAAGAATGTTATTGCAATGGAAGGTTCCTTGCTTTATTCATTCGGAGATGACGCCTACGAAATGTTTGAGAAGGCGCCGGATAATATTACTGTCTCATTTCCCGTAAAAAGCGGAGTTATTGCTGATTATCGTGATATGAGAGATATTCTCGTTTCATTCATTAACAAGTATTTTAAAGGCGGTATCAAGGGTGCTACGGTTATTGTGGCTGTTCCGACAGATATCTCTGAAGTAGAAAAAAGATCCTATTTCGAGCTTGTTGAAAGTTGTAAATTTAAGCTTTCGGGAGTTTTGGTCTGCGAAAAGCCCATTGCGGCAGCTATCGGACTTGGCCTTGATGTACAAAGCCCTTCCGGTATGATGATTGTAGATATCGGCGCAGATACTACTGAGATTAGCGTGCTTTCTCTTGGGGGTATTGTATTAAGCCGCCTGATAAAGGTGGGCGGAAACCAGATGGCGGAAAGTATTGTTGCCGCAATAAAAAGAGATCAGAATCTCGTTATCGGTGAAAAAACAGCAGAAGACCTTCTTTCTTCTTTGGGCTGTGCCATGGATCCGGAAGATACCTCAATCAAAAAGGTGGGCAGAAATATGCTTACAGGTTATCCTGTATCCCTTGATATCTCTGCGTCTACTGTTTATGATGCCATTAAGGCTCATTTTGATGAAATCTCTGATGCTGTTAAATTTATACTCGAACGAACTCCACCTGAACTTACCAGTGATATCATTGATAACGGAATCTATCTTACAGGTGGTGTTTCCCAGATCAAAAACCTTGATAAATATCTGTCCGGGGAAACCGACCTTGATGTTAATATATCATCAACACCGGTAGAAAATGCAGCATTGGGTCTTGAGAAGATAGCTTCCGACCGCTCATTGGCCGAGCTGGCATATTCAATAAACAGCCCGAGAAACCGCTTTTACAAATAATGCTTTTTATGAAAGGCGATCAAGTTGAGAAACAGAAATTCAAACAGGTTACCCAATAAATTCATATTACTGATAGCTGCTTTTGGCTGTATTATGCTTATCATAATAACTACTGCCGTCAATTCGGCACAAGTGCCTTTCAGCTATGTTGCCGATGTTATTTTTGTGCCTATTCAGAACGGCCTGAATATCATCAGCCGTTCTGTTACGGAATATTCGGAGGAGTTTGAAACTAAGCAGGCTCTTTTAGAAGAGAATTCAAAGCTTAAAGAACAGGTGGATGAACTTACCACTCAGAATAGTCAGCTTGTCCTCGATACATACAGACTTGAAGAACTGGAAAACCTATATGCTTTGGATAATCAATATTCTGATTATGAAAAGACCGGGGCTTACGTTATCTCCAAAGACTCCGGAAACTGGTTTTCTACATTTACCATCAATAAAGGCTCGGCTGACGGAATAACTATTGATATGAATGTGCTTTCAGGCAGTGGACTTGTTGGCATTGTAACGTCTGTAGGCCCGCACTATGCAACGGTAAGATCGATTATTGACGACACAAGTGCCGTGTCTGCCATGGTGCTTGATACTTCGGACAACTTTATCGTAAACGGATCCCTTTCCATGATGTCGGGCGATAAGGTTCTTCCGTTTGCAGATCTTCAGGATACAGATGATGAAGTTAATGTCGGAGGGGCGGTAGTGACAAGCTATATCAGCGATAAATATCTCCCCGGTCTTTTAATAGGCTATATTTCCACGGTTGATACGGATTCCAACAAGCTGACAAAATCAGGTACCATTACACCTGTGGTGGATTTCGAGCATCTCCAGGAGGTACTTGTTATCCTAAAGACCAAAGAACAGGCCAATGAATCTACAGAGGCATCAGGCGATGAAACATAAATTATTTATTATCATCACTATCTTATTATTTGCATTAATGCAGTATTCTGTATTTCCCGTCATACCACTTATTCCTATTACTCCAAACCTGCTTTTGGGGCTTACGGTTGCATATTCTCTTATGCGCGGCTCTATCAGTGGTATGACCGTGGGGATTTGCTGTGGTTTTTGCGTAGATATCTTCTCTGACAATGTTATCGGGGTCTATATGCTTATCTTTTGTCTTATAGGCTATGCCATGGGCGCTTTCAACAAGCTTTTCTTCCCGGAAGAGGTTAAGCTTCCTTTGTTTGCCATAGCTCTCGGTGATTTTATCTATGGATGCGTTATTTATATTGTATTCTTTTTGTTGAGAAAAGATCTCGGATTTGGATCATATCTTCTTACGCTGATCCTTCCGGAGGTTGTTTATACGCTGGTTTGTATGATTTTCTTCTATCCGGTTATATTAAAGATAGAATCGAAATTTATTGAGAAAGAGAAGGGTAATGAGAAAAAATTTGTCTGAGTTTATAAAAGATACCTTAAGCAGGTATATACATTCCAGAATTGCTGTCGTTATTACGATAATCTGTATATTTTTCTCTATTCTAATAGGCAGAATATTCTATCTTCAGATAGTGATGGGGGAAGAATATCAGACAGAACACACTTTGACAATCCTTAAAACCCGAACTCAGAATGCAACAAGAGGTAGCATATACGACAGAAATGGAAATCTTCTGGCATATGATAAGCTTGCTTATTGTGTTACTTTTGAGGATACCGGCGTTTATGACACAGATAGTGTGATGAACGAAAAAATCATGGAAATTATCCGAATGATTGAGGAAAACGGTGATTCCATAGATGACAATGATTTTAAAATTGATTATACAGAAGATGGCTTTTCTTTTAATGTTTCCGATACAAATCTGGAGCGATTTAAAGCTGATGTTTACGGACATTCAAAGACTACTGATCTTTCGGCGCAGGAGGCTACAAGTACCGCAGAAGAAATGGTCATTTATCTTTTCAATAAATACAGAATATATTCGCCTCTTAATTCAGAAAATGCCAAGGCGGACGATACTGTATACACTACCGAAGAAGCGCTTGAGCTCCTTACAGTACGTTATGCAATGGCGGCCAACAGCTATCAAAAATATATAGAGACCACTATTGCTACAGATGTAAGTGAACAGACCGTTGCAGATATCGAAGAAAATTCTGCAGATATCAACGGTGTGGAGATCGCCGAAAACACTGTTCGTGTATATAATGACAGCGAATATTTTGCACATATCATCGGATATACGGGAACAATTTCCGAAGAAGAGTACGATGAACTCCACGAGGAGAGAAGCGATTACACCAGAACAGATAAAGTCGGAAAATCCGGTATTGAAGAGTATTATGAGACATATCTTCAGGGTATAAAAGGAAAAGAAGAGCTTTATGTGGATAATGTAGGCACTGTACTGGAGGTTGCTTCAAGTACTTCTCCTACAGCGGGAAATGATGTATATCTTACGATAGACAGCGAGCTTCAGAAAGCTGTTTACGACCTTCTTGAAGAGGAACTTGCTTCTATTTTGTATTCAAAAATCTCCAATATTGATGATTACACCATCACCTCAAGCAGTTCGGCTACGGATATTGTTATTCCCATCAGTAATGTTTACGAGGCACTTATAGAAAACAGCCTTATAGACTTTGAGGCTTTTGACGATACTGATGCAGGCACTAATGAAAAGAATATCTACAAAGCGTATACAACATATAGTGCATCAGTTCTCGATGATATCGACAATGAGCTTACGGGAAATAAGCCCACGGCCTTTGCCAAGCTTGATGATGAGATGAGTGATTATCAAACTTACATCATGGAGTTTATTTACAACACAAATATTGTAGATAAAGAAGCTGTAGATACCTCAAGTGAAGAATATCTCGCATGGAAAGAGGGAACAGGAAGCCTTTCGGAATATCTTTTGTACAATATATCTGTAAATAATATCGATACATCCGCGTTTGAAATAGAAGATAAATACGCAGATAAAGACGAAATATATAATACGCTTATCACTTATATAAAGGACAACATCCTGACAGACGAAAGCTTTGTTAAGCTTGTATACAAATATATGATAAAAAACAAAGTTGTCGGCGCTCGTGAGATCTGCATGACACTTTTTGAGCAAGGAATTCTCGACAAGAGTGACGAGGATTATTCTTCTTTAAAAGACGGTTCAATGTCGGCATATGATTTTATCAAAAAAAAGATTAAGAATCTCCAGATTACACCGGCTCAGTTGGCGCTTGATCCCTGCAACGCTTCCTGTGTTATTGTAAACCCAAATGATGGAGAAGTTTTAGCCTGTGTCACCTATCCGGGGTACGACAACAACAAGATGGCAAACTCTGTTGACAGTGAGTATTATGCTTCGCTGACTGAAGATCAGTCTTACCCGCTGCTCAACTATGCAACACAGCAAAAAACAGCTCCCGGCTCCACATTTAAGATGATAACAGCCACAGCAGCGCTTACCGAAGGATACCTTACCCTTGATGAAGAAATAGAAGATGAAGGTGAGTTTGAAAAGATTTCTCCTTCTCCAAGCTGCTGGATATATCCCTCTTCTACACACGGTTTAATCAATGTTTCCGAAGCAATCAGGGATTCATGCAACTATTTCTTCTATGAATGCGGTTACAGAATGAGTACAGCTAATGAAACGGTCAACTACAATGATGATGCCGGTCTTTCTTTGCTGGCAAAATATGCTTCGGCATTCGGCCTTGACAGTAATACCGGTATAGAAGCATCGGAGGGTGAACCCGAAATATCTGATGAAGACGCGGTCCGTTCTGCCATCGGTCAGGGTACCAATAACTTCACTACAACGCAGCTGGCGAGATATGTTGCAACACTTGCCAACAGCGGAACCTGCTATAATCTGTCTCTTATATCAAAAGTGGTGGATAATGATTCAAATGTCATTGAAGAATTTTCTTCTTCGGTATACAATGAACTGACTGACGTTTCCGCTTCATCGTGGAACGCCATACAAAAAGGTATGCGTATGGATGTCAAGACCTTGGATGCCTTTGATGACCTTAAGGTGGCTGCAGCCGGAAAGACAGGAACAGCACAGGAGAGCAAGATCAGACCTAACCACGCTCTTTTTGTTTGTTATGCTCCTTATAAGTCTCCCGAGATTGCTGTTGCGACACGTATTCCATATGGATATACGTCAGCAAATGCAGCTGAAGTTACATCATACATTCTGAAGTACTACTTTGATCAAAGCAATATTGACGATCTGTCCGAGGATCTTTCCAATTCCGCGGGTACGTCATACGTCAGTGACTAGGAGAGGCAATGAACGACGCACAAAACAAGACCCCTGTGGTCATTAAAAGCTACTCAAACGGCATCACCCTTATGCTTGATGAAAAAGCGCCGTTTGATGAAATTCTTTCAGGGATAAGAGAAAGGTTTAAAAGTTCAGGAAGGTTTTTCAATGATGCCAAGCTGGTACTTTCATTTTCGGGCAGAGAACTCACCGATGAGGAAGTTTTTACCGTCATAGATACCATTGAAAGCAGCTGTACGGCTCATATTGTTTGTGTCGCAGAAAAAGACGAGACAACAGAAAGTTATTTTGAAACTCTTATAGTTGAAAATGAAAGACAAAACGCTTTGGATACTGCTATGATTGTCCGGGGAAATGTTCGCTCGGGAGCTATAGTAGAAAGTAAAAACGGTCTTGTAGTTATCGGTGATGTTCATAACTCGGCGATTTTAAGGGCAAAAGGCAGTGTAATAGTATTCGGTGCTTTAAAAGGCGAAGTTGTTATTGATACGGATGACCCCTTTGGAGACGTTTTTGTAGCAGCTATCGTAATGGATCCGTCCAAGATCACCATTGGAGGGATTACAGCAGGCAATTCATCCCGCGGTAATATTTCCGCATTACTAAAAGGAAAACCCAAGCCTATGACAGCCAGAGCTACTGCAGACGGCATAGAGCTTGAAGAAATATCTAAAAAATAATATGCAGGAGGAAATTTCATGAGCGAAGTAATAGTTATAACATCCGGAAAGGGTGGTGTTGGTAAAACCACATCTACGGCGAACCTCGGTACAGGCCTTGCAATGCTTGGAAAAAAAGTTGTTCTTGTGGATACAGATATAGGATTAAGAAATCTCGATGTGGTTATGGGGCTTGAAAACCGCATCGTATACAATCTTGTTGACGTAGTAGAGGGAAACTGCAAGCTTAAACAGGCTATGATAAAAGATAGGAAATATCCCGAAAATCTTTTTCTTATTCCTACTGCTCAGACCAGAGATAAGAGTGCCGTAAATCCCGATCAGATGAAGGATGTTATAAAAGATCTGAAAAAAGACTTTGATTATATTATTCTTGATTGTCCCGCAGGTATAGAGCAGGGCTTCCAGAATGCCATTGCAGGCGCTGACAGGGCTATTGTAGTTACTACACCCGAAGTATCTGCAATAAGAGATGCGGACAGAATTATCGGACTTCTCGAGGCTTCCGAAATCGAGCAGATTGATCTTATAGTTAATCGTGTAAGAGCAGATATGGTTAAGCGTGGTGATATGATGACTATCGACGATGTAGTAGAACTTCTTTCGGTTCATCTTATCGGAGCTGTTCCGGACGACGAAAACATCGTTATCTCCACCAATAAGGGCGAACCTCTTGCAGGTTCAAATTGCAAAGCAGGAAAAGCATATATAAATATCTGCCACAGAATTCTCGGGGAAGATGTACCGTTGCTTGATTTTGAAGAAAGTTCCGGCTTTTGGAGCAAATTAAAAGGTCTGTTCGGCGGAAACAAATAAAGGAGGATACCGTCATGGGATTTATGGATTTTTTCAAAAAAAAGTCATCGGGTAACACCGCCAGAGACAGGTTAAAACTTGTTCTTGTTTCGGATAGAGCAGATTGTTCTCCGGAGGTTATCGAAAAGATAAAAAACGAGATAATAAACGTTATCTCCAAATATATGGAGATTGATACGGAAGGTCTTGATATTCAGATCACTACTACGGAGTCAGAAGGCGGAAACGGCGAAGTACCTGCTATCTTTGCCAATATTCCCATTCGTCAGCTTAAGCATACTGTATCGGAGTAATATAACCGCATGAGTATTCTTTTGACTTTAAAACGCAAATACAAGCTTATCGATTATTCTGTATGGCTGGTGCTTTGCATCACGTCTCTTACAATAATCGGTATTCTTGTTATAGGCAGCGCCAATGAGGCCTATCAGACCAAACAAATACTTGGACTTATTCTCGGGCTGATATGCATGGTTGTAGTTTCCTTGTGTGATTACAACTATATCCTTAGATTTTCCTGGATTTTATATGCAATAAACATTATCGGCCTCCTTTTGGTTTTGTTTTTCGGATACAATACCGGTGGCGCAACCAGATGGATAGATCTTAAGGTTGTGAGATTTCAGCCTTCGGAGTTATCTAAGATACTTATGATTTTGTTTTTGGCATCATATCTTTCCAAAAACAAAGAGATTATAAACAAGCCTAAGGAAGTTATTAAGATCATCATACTGATACTTATTCCTGCCGTGCTTATTCAAAGAGAGCCCGATCTGTCCACATGCATTGTACTTTTTACGGTATGCATTATAGTTTATTTTCTTGCGGGACTTTCTGCCAAGATAGTAGGAATTGTTTTGGGTACGGGTATACCGGCTTTTGCTGTGCTGTGGCATTTTATACTTACCAAAGGCGAACAGATTTTGAATGAATACCAATATATCAGGATCATGGCATGGCTTCATCCCGAGGATTATCCAAATGGAGCCTATCAGCAACAAAACTCGATTACCGCTGTTGGAAGTGGTATGCTGTTTGGGAAAGGTCTGTATAATACGGAAGTGGATTCTGTAAAAAACGGAAACTTTATTTCCGAACCCCAGACTGATTTTATCTTCGCGGTTACAGGAGAAGAACTTGGATTTTTGGGCTGTTGCCTGGTAATTGGCTTACTGCTTGTTATCTGCTTGATTTGTATTTATATTGGTACCAAAGCAAAGGATGAAAGCGGAAGACTCATCGCCTATGGAATAGGTACGCTTATTGGAGTGCAAAGCTTTTTCAATATTTGCGTTGTAACCGGACTTATGCCAAATACAGGACTTCCTCTTCCTTTTATGAGTTACGGCCTGACCTCGCTGGTCACCCTGTTTATGGGAATGGGAATAGTTCTAAATGTAGGATTACAGAGAGAGAGGCACTGATATGAGGATTGGACTTCTTGCTCATGATTCAAAAAAGAAACTTATGCAGAATCTCTGCATAGCATACAAAGGTATTTTTTCTCGTAACGATATATATGCGACCGGAACAACCGGACGCCTTATCCAGGACGTTACTAATCTTAAGATTCACAAATACCTTACCGGAAATCTGGGAGGCATCGAACAGCTGAGCTCTCAGATCGAACATAACCAGATTGACCTTGTTATTTTTCTTCGAGAGCCTTTGACCGGTATTCATGATCAAAGCACTCAAATACTTGAAATGTGTGATATGCACAATATACCGATAGCAACAAATCTTGCATCGGCCGAGCTTTTGCTTAAATCACTGGACAGAGGAGATATGGAGTGGCGTGAGATGTATAAGTAAGAAAATCAAAGCGGCTGCTTTTGTGGCTCTGTTTGGAATCATTATTTCCGGCTGCGGAAGTACAGAAGGCTTAGATAACGTATATTCTGTATTTAAATCTTCGGCAGCTTACGGATTAGGCGCCGATTCAGCGATAATCAAGGGCTTCTCCACAAACATTGCTGTACCTTCATCAGATACTGTGGATACCGGCACTGTGCAGTCCGATCTGGCTGAGTCCAGCCTTATCGTAGATGTTTCATCTGCAAATGTATTAAGCTGCCGCAATATTTATGAAAAGCTTTATCCTGCCAGCACTACAAAGATACTTACGGCTCTGGTTGTAATTCAAAACACAAGTAATCTCGACGAAAATCTTACCGTAAGTTCAAAAGCTTTAGAACTGGAAAGCGGTTCATCTGTTGCGGGCTTGAATACCGGGGATGTGATAAGCGTAAGAGATGCTCTTTACGGTATGATGCTTGCCTCCGGAAATGATGCTGCGGTAGCTTTGGCAGAGCATGTTGGAGGTTCTGTTGAAGTTTTCTGCGATATGATGAACAGTACTGCCAAGTCTCTGGGCGCCACAGGCTCCAATTTTGTGAATCCCAATGGTTTACATAACGAGAACCACTATACCACAGCATATGACCTCTACCTGATTTTTAATGAGGCTATCAAGAACGAAACGTTTTATCAAATAGTCACCACATCCGAATACAGCGCGTCATATTCTGACAAAAACGGTGATACTGTGAATAAAACCTGGCAATCAACCTGTAGATATTTATCCGAAAGCGAAGAAGCTCCCGAAGGAGTTACCGTTCTTGGAGCCAAAACCGGCACAACTTCGTTGGCAGGTTCATGTCTCGTTCTATTGAGTTCGGGAAAATCTGACAAAAAATACATTTCAGTAATTCTTGGCGCAACCACCAGAGATGATGTATACGAGCTTATGAATCAACTTCTTTCGCTGGAAGAGAGGGATGTTTCCTGACATTATCTCAAATCTTTTGTCCCGGTTCTTTACCTTGTATTTTGAGACTGTATAGCTTATAATATTTTTATAAATAAAGGGGGCAGCCCGCCAGAAGGAGGAGATTGCTATGGTTCAGTTAATCATTGGGGCAAAAGGAAAAGGGAAGACTACTTACCTGTTGGATCTTGTCGGAAAAAATCTTGATAAGACAACAGGTAATTGTGTTTATGTGGACAATTCACAAAAGCACATGTACGATCTTAACAACAAAGTGAGGCTTGTTAATTCAGGTGAGTATTCTATCAAAAACAAATACGAATTCATGGGCTTTATCTGCGGAATTGCTTCCTCGGATAATGATCTTGAGTATGTTTACATTGATAATTTGATGGTTCAGGCGTCTATGGGCGTTGAGGATCTTGAGGGTGCATTACTCAGAATGGACGAACTTGGACGTCTTTTTGATATTAATTTTGTAGTTACTGCTTCAGCGCTTGAGGAGGATATTACAGAGGCTGTTAAGCCTTTCGTATTTAAAGCACTGTAGTACACAGGTTTTATTTCAGGTGAAAAAAGAAAACAATACCAGTAAAAATATCATTAAGATGAGGCCCCGGTTTCAATTCAATATCGGGGTCCTTATCTTTTTGATTATATTTGTTTATGTGATGTATTTTATTATCGCATATTTTACCGAGGAGCATGTTATCGCCTATATGGTGGAAAGCGGTTCTTTGGTTCAGGAGGACACTTATACCGGTCTTTGCATCAGGGAAGAAGAAGTTTTTAAATCTACAGATTCAGGTCTGGTAATATATTACGCTTCCCAGGGTGAAAGAGTAGGAGCTCATACTCTCGTATATTCCCTTGACAGTGGCGGAGTCATCAACAGCATGATTGATTCCGGTGAAAAAGGGCAATATATAAAAAGTGAAGACTACAAAAAGATAACAGATCTAACAAAAGCATTCAGTCTGTCTTACAACTCCCTTGATTTTACATCTGTCTACAGTTTGAAATCTTCCGTAAACTCCAGTCTAAGAGATTCTATGAATGCCAATGCGTTGGAAGCCTTAAGTGAATCCGGTGATGCAGTGGATCTTAACCTTTATTATGCCAATACAGATGGTATTGTAGAGTATTACACAGATGGCTTTGAAAGTGTTACTGCTGATAATGTGAGTGTTGAAATGCTGGATCAGTCTGCATACAGTCCCATTCAGCTTGAGAGTAATGTTTCTATTGACAAAGGGGATCCTGTTTACAAGCTTGTAAGAAACGAAGCCTGGGATGTGGTGATTGATGTTTCCGATGAAACTGCCCAATTACTTACGGAAATGGGAACAGTTAATGTGATTTTTCTCAGCGATCACAACAGCGCATATGCCACAGCTACCGTATATGATGATGGTACCTCCAAGCTTGCCAGGCTGACTTTTGCAAATTCAATGGAAAGATATGCTGATTCCAGATATCTTGATATTAAGCTAAACCTGGATACCATAAATGGTCTGAAAATACCGGTATCCGCAATTACCGAAAAAGAATTCCTTATAGTACCCAAAGACTATGCGTCCAAAGGGGGAGATTCCGACGAAACCGGTTTTTTGGTGGCAACTGATGGCAGTTCGGGTTCTGATGTGGTCTTTGAATCACCTGATATCAGCTATGAATCAGATGGATATTATTATATAGATCCTGAAGAGCTCTCAAAAGGCACTACAATAGTGAAGCCGGATTCGCAGGATACATACACCCTTAATGATACAGAGACATTATCCGGAGCTTATTGTGTCAATAAGGGCTATGCCATATTCAAAAAAGTCAATATACTGTATCAGAGTTCCGATTATGCTATAATAGAGCCCGGTATTGATTACGGACTTTCCCAATATGACTATATAGTACTTGACGCTACAAAGGTTAAGGAAGGGCAAATAGTAAAATAATGTTAAAAGAAAACTACGAAAATGTACTGAAAAAAATCAAAGAAACCTGCGAAAAATGCAATAGAGACGTTTCCGAAGTCACACTTATCTGTGTAAGCAAGACCAAACCTGCATCGGATATTGAAGAGGTATATGCAGCCGGTAGTCGCGACTTTGGTGAAAACAAAGTGCAGGAGATTCAGTCAAAAGAAAATATTCTACCAAAAGATATCCGCTGGCACATGATTGGTCATCTTCAAACAAACAAGGTGAAAACTGTAGTTCCTTTGGCGTATCTTATCCATTCGGTGGATTCTGTTCATCTGGCCAAAGAAATAGAAAAGCAGTCATCAAAAGCACAAGTTATATCGGATATACTTATTGAAGTCAATGTTGCCAAAGAAGAGTCTAAGTTTGGACTTTTTGATAAAGAAGCTGTATTTGAGCTTTTGGAATTTTGCTCAAAACAGCCGCATATCAGGGTAAAAGGTCTTATGACGATTGCACCAATGACCGATAATCCTGAACTTAACCGACCATATTTTAAAGAACTTAAAGATTTGTCTGTTGACATAATGAGCAAAAACAGTGATAATATATCCATGGATGTCCTGTCGATGGGCATGACCGGTGATTATACGGTTGCCATCGAAGAGGGGGCCACTATGGTCAGAGTGGGGACAGGCATCTTCGGAGAGAGAAACTATCCCATCTGATCTAAAGAAAAAAGGAGCTTAAAATGGGCTTTATTGATAAATTTTTAAATGTAATGAATCTAAATCCCGAAGAGGATGAAGAATCCGAATACTACGACGATTACGATGATGAGTATGATGAAGAGCCGGAAAGGGTCGAGAAGCCGGCCAAGCGATCATTCTTCTCTAAAAAGGAAAAAACGCCTGTAGAAGAAGAGGTAGAAGAGCCTCGTCCCAGATCTGCGACCACCAAGATTCTTCCAATGCGTCACAACACAAGGAGGCATGAAAGCGAAGATATGGAAGTGTGCATTATCAAACCAAATTCTATAGAAGATGCAAGAGAGATCACCGAAACATTGATGAATGGAAGAACAGTTCTTCTTAATATGGAAGGTGTAAATCTTGATATTGCTCAGCGTATCATGGACTTTACTTCCGGTAGCTGCTTTGCTTTAGGTGGAAATCTTCAAAAGGTTTCCGGCTATATTTTCGTATTGACGCCATCCAATGTTGAGATTTCAGGTGATGTTCAGGAACTTTTGAATACGTACGACAATTCACCTATACAGACAGATTTATAATATGAAAAAAAATATACCCGTCTTAAAGGACGGCCAAATAAACTATGAAATTATGCTCCGGCGGGATTTTGAAGACCTTAAGAACCTGCCGGATGTTTTTGACGCTTCAAACAGAAAAGTTTGTATTGTGAGTGACTCTAATGTTGCTCCGATATATCAAAAAGAACTTTTTGATATTCTTTCCCTTTCTTTTAAAAAAGTCGAATGCTTTGTGTTAGAAGCCGGAGAGTCAAACAAAAATTTAAGCTCAATAGAAAAAATTTACGAATTTCTTATCGAAAAGAATTTTGACAGGAAGGATATGCTTGTAGCTTTGGGTGGAGGCGTTGTCGGCGATATGACGGGATTTGCTGCGGCTACATATTTAAGAGGGATAGATTTCATTCAGATTCCCACCAGTCTTCTTGCCATATCAGACAGCTCAGTTGGCGGTAAAACCGGGGTTGATTTCAAAGCATACAAAAACATGGTAGGCGCTTTTTATATGCCCAAACTGGTATATATAAATGTCAGCGTACTTTCCACACTCCCTATGCGTGAGCTTTCGTGTGGAATGGCAGAAGTTATAAAGTACGGTTTTATAATGGATCCCAACTTCCTTAACGTTTTGGATGATATTTCTGCAGATATCATGAAAAAAGATATAGACTCGCTTATGAGTGTAGCGGCAAGAAGCTGTGAATGCAAAAAAGAAGTTGTAGAAGAGGATCCTAACGAAAAAGGACGACGTGCTATTTTAAATTTTGGACATACTGCAGGACATGCTATAGAAAAAGCTTGTAATTTTGCTCTTCTTCACGGAGAATGTGTAGCTATAGGTATGAACGTAGCTATGATAATATCAAAAGGAAGAGGATATATTAACGAAGCGCAGTATATAAGAGGTATAAATCTTTTAAAGAAATATTCTCTTCCGATATCATTATCGGAAATCAAAGATTCCTTGCCTTCTTTTACATACTCTTTTAAAGAAAAAGAACTTATAGAGCTTATGCTCTCAGATAAAAAAACTTTGGGCGGTAAAATCAGATTTATTCTGCTTAAATCTTTCGGAGAATCGTTTATCTCTGAAGATATTACAAAAGACGAAATACACGATGCCTTAAAGGTGATAATTTAATGATCAATAGTTACGATAAAGAAAAAGTATTATCTAAGAAGAAAATAATACTGACCGGCATAGTCATTATGGCTGTGCTGATATTGATAGACAGACTTCTCAAAATATGGGCTGTGAATATACTGGAACCTTTGGGCTCGATTACTGTTATAGACGGAGTATTTGAATTTATGTATCTTGAAAACCAAGGTGCAGCCTTTGGCGTACTTCAGGGTGCACGTTGGTTCTTTCTTATACTTACTATAATCATCACTGCATTTTCCGTATATGTTTTCTTTAAGATGCCGCCTTTAAAAAAATTCAGATTCTTAAGGATAACACTCATTCTTCTTGTAAGCGGAGCTATCGGTAATTTTATTGACAGGCTTACAGGAGAATATGTTGTTGATTTTCTTTACTTTAAGTTAATCAATTTTCCTGTATTTAATTTTGCGGATATATGTGTAACGTTTGCAGAAGTATTCCTTATCATCGCAGTTCTTTTTGTTTACAAGGCCGAAGATTTCGGGCTGATTTTTAAAGGTAAGGCAGAAGATGAATATAACAGTTGATGAGCGCGATGCAGGCTCACGCCTTGACGTCTTCCTTTCTGAAAAGCATCCTGACAGGTCCAGAAGCTTTTTTAAGGCATTGATAAAAGACGACGCTGTCTTCGTAAACGGTCAGAGCTCAAAGGCTTCATATTGTCTTTCTGCCGGGGATGTGATAGAGCTTAATATTCCCGACCCCAAACCGCTTAATACAATATCTCAAGACATTCCTTTGGATATCCTCTATGAAGACGAAGATATCCTTGTCGTTAATAAACCAAAAGGCATGGTGGTTCATCCGGCAAACGGTCATCCGAACAATACATTGGTTAACGCATTATTATATTATTGCGAAGGGCAGCTATCCGGTATCAACGGTGTAATGAGGCCGGGAATAGTGCACAGGATTGATAAGGATACATCGGGTTCGCTATTGGTATGCAAAAATGATTTTGCTCATATCAAAATTGCTGCTCAAATTAAGGAACACTCCGTTACCAGAATATATAACGGCTTTGTAAACGGTATCCTGGATAAAGACAGCGGAAGAATTGATAAGCCGATAGGCAGAGATACAAAAAACAGAAAAAAGATGGCGGTAGTACCTTCAGGACGAAATGCTATAACAAACTATCGGGTTTTGGAACGCTTCAAAAAAGCAACATATATGGAATTTCGACTTGAGACCGGTCGTACCCATCAAATAAGGGTACATATGGCGTCAATAGGTCATTCTTTATTGGGAGACCCGTTGTATGGTCACTCCAAAGATCCATACCATTTAAACGGGCAGGCACTACATGCAAGGATTATCGGCTTTAAACATCCACGTACAGAAGAGTATATCGAGGTAGAGGCGCCAATTCCTGAATACTTTAATGATCTGTTTAATAAGCTAAAAGCTCACTAAAACTTTAATCATCGTAAAGATGCATTGTGGCAGCTTTTCTTCTGTGTTCATCTTCCATGGCAGCATAGTGCTTTGCGGTGGTATTGATATCCTTATGTCCTAAAACATCAGCAACAAGCCGGATATCGCCGCTCTCGCGATAAAGAGCTGTGCCGTACGTACTGCGCATCTTGTGTGGAGAAATGTTTTTATCGGGAACGGCTATCTGCGCAAATTTTTTGACCATGGCTTCAATGCTGCGTACAGCCATGCGTTTCTTACGATTAGAAAGAAACAAAGCCGTTTCGGAATCATCTTGGCAATAATGAGGACGTTCATTTTGGATATAATCTTTCAGAGCTTCCTCTGTAGCTTCATTAAAGTATAAAATAGCTATATTTCCGCCTTTTCTAATAACACGCATTGAGTTTTCTTTAAAATTGAGATCATCCACATCGAGTCCCACACATTCTGATACACGAATACCTGTATTAAGCAGGAGAGTGAGTATTGCATTGTCCCTAAGTTTTGTTTTTTTACAAAAGGCTTTCTGTCTGTCTGTTGCAAGATCAGTTTCGTCTATAACACGCATAAACTCGGAAACTTCTTCATTATTAAGACGAATAATATCTTTTTTGTGATGTTTTTTTCGTTTTGCAGCGCCTATTGTAGGGTTGTTCTTCAGATAATGATGAGTAGTTGCAAATTCAAAATATCCTCTCAAAGCAGACATCCTTCTGGCTATGCCTTTTTCTTCATTCATATGAGTATATTCACCGTCATTATATGAAAGATAACGCTGGTATTCGTTTATATCCTCAAAAGACAGACTTTCCAAAATTTCAGAAGGAATATCTTTTATTTCTTCGCATTTTACAAGGGGGTTTTCTTCTTTCAAAAAACAGAAGAATGTAATAAGATCATAAGCGTAGGAGATAACTGTATTAATCTGCGATACAAGTTCCTTCTCGTCAAGATAAGGCTTTACATAATCGGGAAGCATACGCTCAAGATGTTTGAGCTTTTTTAATTTTTTTTCTCTTAAAGAACGTTGATACTCTGAATTTTGAGCCATTAAAACACCTCGATATTCTTAGCGTATAAAAATACACATTGGATTTAACGCAATAATAACTACAGATATTTTAGCATGATAAAAAATAGATTACAAGAATTATGTAAATCTTCAAAACAATAAAAATTTTAAAATCAAACTAATGTTTTTTTGTAATATACCGATAAATATTATGTATATGTGATGAAAGCTTCTTAATAGCAGTGAAAACGCTTAATTTTATTGCTTTAATATCGTGTATATGCTAATATTAGACTGTAAATAGGTTGACATAGTTCCTGACAAGGTAGAAGAAATGAGCAGAATTTCAGGCATAAATTCAATAACTTCATATGAAAACCTGAATGTTGGAAACAGAGTAAATCCTGTTTCTGAGAGTTCTGCGTCCCCATTAGGAAATTCTACTGTAGATAAGGCGGCATTGGATGTTGAGCCCAGGAGAGCTGTACCTGATATAGATATATCAGGAGGTTTACAGGCGCCTGTCAATGCTGCCGAAAATACATCTCCAAATACAGATAATATACAATCGTTGGAGATTCTCCCTAAGGAAGTTCAAAATAGCGATAGAGAGCTTCCGCAGTATGATGCATTTGATTATGCTCAAAAATATGATCCTAATGCTACATACAGCATGACAGGGGCTGACAGCAGACTGGAGGATCTCGATGCGGTGCCAATGGTTTCGGATGCGGAAAGAGCTCGTATTTTGGAATCATACAATAATATGATGCACAGCGGAAATCAGGAAGATGCCGAGGCAAGCATGAAAAAAATTCTTGATACCAGTTGGGTTGTATTTTAGATAGGATATCATGTCATTTGAAGGTTAAACTAATAATATTGTTTATCAACGATAATCGTTCTTAACAGTTTACTGTAAAGAACGATTTTTTATGGTCAATAATTCTCACTGTTTTAACTCAGTCGGAGAAATCCCCCACCTCTAAGCGTTAGCGTAGGTGGGGGTTATGACAAACCATACTCAGTCGGGGTACAAGCTC
>CAJOOT010000158.1 GCA_905236215.1 uncultured Eubacterium sp. | reverse complement strand
GAGCTTGTACCCCGACTGAGTATGGTTTGTCATAACCCCCACCTACGCTAACGCTTAGAGGTGGGGGATTTCTCCGACTGAGTTAAATAATCTGTAAGCGATTATCTGACCTTGAACTGATCCACCAGCTGATTCAGTGATTCCGCCTGCGTAAATAGCTCTGCGGATACTGCGCTTGACTCTTCGGCAGTAGCCGAATTGTTCTGGATAACACCGGATATTTGCTCGATTCCCTGACTTATCTCTCTCATGCTGGTAGCCTGATTCTGCGCCATGTTTCCGGACTTGCTCATCATGTCAGCCAGCTTGTCTACTACCTCAGCAACTTTATAGAGGGTCTCCTGCGTTTCCTCTACGACCCTGTTGCCTTCTTCAATCTCGGCAAGGGCTGTATTGACCAGTTTATGAGTGTTCTGTACTGCTTCACTGCTCTCTTCTGCCAAAGCGCTGATTTCTCCTGCAACTACCGCAAAGCCTCTTCCTGCTTCACCGGCTCTGGCAGACTCAATTGATGCATTAAGCGCAAGCAACTTGGTCTGGGACGAAACTGATTCTATGGTATCTGCTACAATTTTTATCTCTCTGGATGCATGAGTGATGCGCTCCATGGCCTGAGTCACCTCATTCATCTTTGCAGCTCCGATCTTGGTCTCCTCCTGAGCCTTATTCGACATCTCCATACCTTCTCTGGCTGTATCGGCCAAAACTTCGGTCTGATCGGCCACCTCAGATACCGAGGCTGTCAGTTCTTCTACAACAGCTGCCTGATCCGTAGCTCCTTCAGCCAGATCCGTGGCGCCCTTGGACATATTATCAGCACCTGTGGAAACCTGGGATGTGGCATCTTTTACTTCGTTCATCGTAACGGACAGACGGTTGCTGATCTCGTCCATAGACTTACTGATAGGCTCATAATTTCCCAGGTAAAGATCCGGGCTCATGGTTCCGACAGTAAAGTCTCCACTGGCAATCTCCTCCAATGATTTGGAAATATCGTCCACTATTTTTCTGGAAACCTGAGTGGAATTCAAAAGATCCTTTCCCAATACTCCAAGCTCATCCTGAGCATCATAATCAATATTGATGTTGAGATTTCCTTTGGCCATTTCTTTTGCCACTTCAACTATCTCATATACGGGCTCAAGAACACTCTGGGTGAGCTTCTTCTGAGCATCTCTCATAAATACAAGAAGAAGAACCACAACCAATACCGAAAGCACTACAGCTACAATTATCAGAACCATAATAATATCAAAAATGCTCTCCATCTCATTTTGAACATTTGCTGATATTGCGCGGCAGTTTTCAATGATCTGAACATTGATCGGGCGAATATTCTCTTTTGCGTACAAATATACCTCGTGCCGGTTATCAAGGTATCCGTTTTCATCCGGATTTCCTTCATTCATAAGAGACACCAGCTGCGCCACATGATCTGTAAGAAGTTCTACATCTTCACGAACCGCCTTTATCTTTTCCGTCTCGCCCCGGTACTTAGCAAGATTGTCAAGATCTTCCTTTACATTTTCAATCATTGTAACGGAAAATTCCTCGATCATCTCTGCTCTTACGGCCTCATCGTCAGTTGCAATGGAATACCACATTGACTTACCAAGATTCTGATTGTGTATTCTCAGCAATCCCTGATAGTACACCTGCTGAGTCTTATCATGATAAATCGTATTCAATCCGTATATTGATACACCGATCGTAGCTCCCAACATCACAATGGCAAGGATAAGATAGATTTTTATCCTTCTGAATGTGTAGGAAAATTTTTCGGACACTTTTAATGTCCTTAGGTTTTTGCTATCGAGTTGCAAGAGATTTTTAAAGTTCATGAACACTCCCCCTTTTCGTGACTTTACGTTATGAACGAAACAAATGTTGTAAATAATATATCTCCATTTAACGTGATTTTCAATCACATTTTCCAGTTATTTTATACATTATAGCTATACTGTATATTTATTGTACTGCAAAAAGAACGGAAAATATAGTATAATAATGTAGTTAATTTAATATATACGCCTTAGAAAGGAGCCTGACATGATAAATAAACTTCATTATCGGGATAAATTCCTTAGAACAGCTCTCATAGTTGACGATGAAGAGATCAACCGGGAATTGCTCGGTGGTATTCTCGAGGATCAATGCAATATCATCTATGCCGAAAATGGTCTTGAAGCCCTTATCACTGTTCAAACCAGAAAAGAGACCATTTCTATTGTGCTGCTTGATCTTATGATGCCGGAAATGGACGGTTTTGAAGTTATACGCAGAATGCAGGCAGATCCCGAACTCCGGCGTATTCCCTTCATAGTTCTCACTTCCCAATCGGATGCAGAGGTTGAAAGCCTCAATCTGGGTGCCATGGATTTTATCACCAAGCCCTATGATATGCCTGAGATCATCATAAGCCGTGTAAACCGCATGATGGAGCTTTATGAAGACCGCTCCATAATCCAGTCTGCCGAGCGTGACAATCTTACAAATCTTTTCACCAAAACATTCTTCTATGAATATTGTTCCATTATGGACAATTATCATCCCGAAAAAGATATGGATGCTCTGTATATCAATATAGATCGTTTCAAGCTTATAAACGAAATCTACGGAAAAGATTTTGCGGATGATGTATTAAAGGCTCTTTCAGATGTCATAGGTGATTTTTCCCACAAAAACGAAGGCATTGCAGGGCGCGGTCAATACGATGATTTCTATATGTACCTGAATCATCAGAAGGACTACTCTTCACTCGAAAAAAATATCGAAAAGCATATAACCGAAGCCTTCAAATCCAACAACATACATATCCGTATAGGTATATTCCTGAAAAAATCCGGAGATGAGGATATCGCCGGTGCTTTTGACCGTGCTGAAACCGCCTGCAATACCATACGCGGAAAATATCATCAGAATATAGCTTATTTTGATCAGGCTCTTCAAATGAAGACATTTCAGCAGGAAAGACTTATACACGACATTAAAAAAGCACTTTCAGAAGAAGAATTTATGGCCTATTTCCAGCCTAAATATGATATTACAGGTGAAAAGCCCGTACTTTCAGGAGCAGAAGCTCTTGTAAGATGGAAACATGCTGAATTGGGTGTCATCTCTCCTGCCTCATTTATTTCGCTCTTTGAAGCTAACGGCCTGATACATTTGGTAGACCGCTTCATGTGGCGCGAAGCAGCTTCCCAGATCAAAAAATGGAAGGATAAATTCGGCTACTGTGTTCCCATATCGGTAAATGTATCGCGAATAGATTTTTATAATCCCAGTATGGAATCTGAGCTTTGCGGTCTGATAGAAGAGTTCGGTCTTTCTGAATCAGATCTTCATTTAGAGATTACCGAATCCTGTTATTCCGAAGATCCAAAACAGCTCCTACAGACTGTAAAACGCTTAAGAAACCGCGGCTTTGTTATAGAACTTGATGATTTTGGAAGTGGTTATTCATCACTTAGTATTCTGTCCACACTTCCCATCGATATACTCAAGATTGACATGAGCTTCATACGCAGTATGTACGATGATCCCAAAAACATGCGTATGCTGGAGATAATAATAGACATTGCCAAAAACCTGAACGTACCCGTTACCGCAGAAGGTGTGGAAACACAGCAGCAATATGATGATCTCAAAAAAATGAGCTGCAACAACATTCAGGGATATCTGTTCTCCAAACCGGTTCCCGCAAAGGAATTTGAAAAGTTTTTACTGACACAGAAAATGCAGAAATAATATACAGTTTATTTAAGCCGGCGCTATGAAGCGTCGGCTTTTTATGTAAACTACTATTCCGCTAATTTTTTAAGTTTTTCAAGCGCATCTTCCATGCTGGTAACATATCCACTATAGTCGATGTCTTCCTTGTTTCTAACAAGATCGGTTATCTCACATACAGGATCTGACAGCGGCGTAAGTGCCAGATTTGTCAATATTCCCTTTAATCCATGCGCCAGAGCAAACGCATTATCAAATTCCTTATTGTCTATG
>CAJOOT010000157.1 GCA_905236215.1 uncultured Eubacterium sp. | reverse complement strand
TGAACATGTTCTTCAACAAAATTTCCCAAAGATATGGCAAGACTCTGACAACCTTCCAATATTGAGAGAGTTTCTGATCTGTTATCCAGTTTACATAACATCTCAACATTATGATGAGCCTCATTTAGAACAGAGATCATTTCAAGACATTTGTCTTTTATTGAAGGATTATCTCTTTTGACAAGTGCTTTTTCGGGAAAAGTATAAGCGAAAGGTTGGGCTCCTATGTTGTTTCTAAGTATTTTCTCCTGATCATCATAAACAGGGTAATCATGAACCCCTCCACTTTTGTCAATTCGCATATAGTCTCCGTATTCAATTTGAAGGACTTCTTCGTATCTGTGCGGAACCTGTATATCTACATACTCAAAAGGAATTGTAATAATTCTTTCAAAAAGCTTTTTTGAATAAATATGGTCATGATTTGATACCCAATATGGCATAAGAGCAACGTTTTGGGTATCTTCAGAAATGAAAGCTTTATAAAGATCATTGGAAATAAGCGTAAGCTCTCTGATAAGATCACCTTTTCTATGAAGAACCGTATGATTTTTTCTTTCGATATCGGCGAGAAGAGATCTGCATTCGGTAGTATTTATATTTCCCGTCTCTATCATTGTAATCGCATCGAAAATATCTTTAAGCTTTTTTGTGCGTTTGTCTTCGGCTTCTTTACTGTCAGAAATATTATCGAGAGGGAAAACGTCCACACCTACAGTATACGGGCAGCCAAAATGATCATCCAGATACTCTTTACTGAAATTAATGGAATGCGAATTTACTACTCTGCCCAATAAATTATTAAATTCTTTTTCCGTATTAATAGTCAGAATGACATGATCGTCAGACATTTCGGATTTTGCAGCTTCAAAAAACTTTTCGTAGTCTTCTCTCAGCATACAGATATCAAGATCGTCATCCCATGGTACAAAACCACCATGCCGAACGGCACCGATCAGTGTTCCGCAATCAGCGAACCATTTGATATCATGTTTTTTGCAAACACGGTCAATCTCGGCAAGGAGAAATATTTCAGCAGCCCAATATCTTTTCATCATGGACGATATGAAAAAGCCATCTCTTACCTCATCTTCAAAAAAACTTATATCGGGATGACTTGCCTGGATATATAAATCTTTCAAAAAGCCCGTCTCCTTTCTAAGGGAGTTCTATATCAAATGTTAATGATGCCGTAGTCATTCAGCTTTTTAATACTGTTTATGATGCCGAGTTTAGCTGCGGGATATGTGAGTCCGCCCTGAAAATATACATTGTAGGGCTCACGAAGCGGCCCGTCAGCTGACAGCTCAATTGATGATCCCTGTATAAATGCGCCAGCGGCCATAATAACAGAATCATCATATCCCGGCATATCCCAGGGTTCCGGCCTGACATGGCCGTCTACCGGTGAGGCCCCCTGAATACCTTCACAAAATGCGCAAAGAGCTTCTTTGGAGCCCAGTGTTATAGCTTCTATAATATCCGTTCTCTCATCAGATGAGGAAGGATAAGCTTTAAATCCAAGATCCTCATAACATCTGGCCGCAAATATTGCTCCCTTAAGGGCACTTGCAGCTACTGTAGGAGCCATAAAAAGTCCCTGATAAAAAGAACGAAGCACACCCAAAGATGCACCTGTCTCCTTCCCCAATCCCGGAGAATTAAGCGCATATGAAGCATTTTCCACACATTCCCTGGTGCCGCAGATATATCCGCCCGAAGGTGCAAGTCCGCCGCCGGGGTTTTTGATAAGGGAACCGACTATCATATCGGCACCCACATCAGAAGGTTCGCCTCTTTCGATAAATTCACCGTAGCAGTTGTCTACCATAACTGTTACATCGGGTTTTATTTTTTTTACAAAAGAAATGAGCTCGCCTATCTTTTCTACCGTAAACGAAGGCCTGGTCTGATAACCCCTGGAACGCTGTATGGTGATGAGTCTGGTCTTTTCGGTTATACATTTTGGAATATTATCGTAATCAAAGCTCCCATCCGGCAGCAAAGCCGTTTCTTTGTAATTGATTCCATATTCTTTAAGAGAACCTTTTGAATCCCTGATACCGATAACCTCTTCCAAAGTGTCATAGGGATGTCCCGCAGGGGAATATAGCTCATCTCCCGGTCTTAAATTGCCGAAAAGAGCTGTTTTTAACGCATGTGTACCACAGGTAATCTGAGGTCTTACAAGAGCATCCTCGGTATGAAAAATATCGGCATATACTTTTTCTAAGGTTTCGCGACCAAAATCATCGTAACCGTAGCCCGAAGAGGCCGTGAAGCATTCCTGTGAAACCTTGTTCTTTTGCATGGCAGAAATCACTCGTATGGAATTATATTCCGCCGTCTCATCGATAGCTTTGAAACGCTCCGAAAGAGACTTTTCTTTTTCCTGCGCAAACTCTATGATTTTTTTTCCTATTCCGATACTTTCGTAAAGGGCATATGTTGAATTATCCTTAAGATTCATTATATTATTCCCGCTTCCCTTATATTATCCATCATAAAGGACAATATAACATCATTATCGTATTCAAATTCAGATTTGTTAATCTCGATGATACTTCGTTCATACCTGTACCACGTCAGCTGACGTTTTACAAAATGCCTGGTATCCCGTTTAATAAGCCGTACAGCCTCTTCAAAATCGTATTCGCCGTTGAGATAAGCAGCTATTTGTTTATATCCCAAAGCCTGCATGGACTGAAGATCTTTTGTGTATCCTTTGTTGATAAGACCTTTTACTTCCTCAACAAGCCCCATATCGATCATGGCATCCACGCGTTTATCCGTAAGGGAATAAATGTGTGATCTCTCATCTGTCAGCACAAAGTAGATATAATTATACGGCGACTCCTTTTCTTTCATAAATTCATTGTGAGAAGATATCGGATAACCGTTCTCATGATAAAACTCAAGCGCTCTTACAACACGTTTAATGTTGTTTTCGTGGATGATACCGGCGGAGATAATATCCACATCCCTGAGCATCTTATGAAGGTATTTTTTCCCTTTTTCATTTGCAATTTTGTAAAGTTCTTCGCGATAACCGTCATGTTCCTCTTCTTCAAAATCTATATCTTTTATAAGTGCCTGAGTGTAAAAAGCTGTACCGCCTACCACCATTGGAATACGATCGCGAGAGCGGATTTCCCGTATTTTTTCGGAAGCCATCTCAACAAATCTTGAAACATCAAAAGGTTCGTCGGGATCCAGACAATCTATAAGATGATGGGGTATACCTTCCTTATCTTCGGGTCTTATCTTTGCGCTTCCTATATCCATTCCGCGATAAACCTGCACTGAATCAGCACTTATGATCTCGCAAGGGATTTCTTTGGCTATCCGCAGCGAAAGCTCGGTTTTTCCGGTACCGGTAGGCCCTCCGAGTATTATGAGAGGTTCTTTCAATTGACAATCCTCCTGAACATTTTTTCAATCTCGCGTTTTTCAAAACTGACCATGGTCGGCCTGCCGTGGGGGCAGTTATAGGGATTTTCCAGTGAAAAAAGCTCTTTTAAAAGAATATTAGCCTCATATGTGCTTATCCTGTCTCCACCTCTTACAGACGCCTTACACGCAGCCGTAGCGAGTTTGTTCAATATAATATCGGGATCTTCCGAAAGATCTATTTTTGAGCCAAATTCATCCAAAAGATTCCTGAAAAATTCCATTTCATCCATTCCGTAAAGATCTGTAGGAACTGCATATACCGCCACTTCGTTGTCTCCGAAGGCTTCTATCTCAAACCCGTATGATTTAAACAAATCTCCCGAATTCTCAAAGAATACTTTTTCTTCCGGAGAAAGAGTAATAATATGCGGAGGCATGATACGTTGACCGGAAAAGCTTTTATTGTGATAACGATTCAAAAACCTTTCATAATTAACTTTTTCGTGGGCAGCATGCTGGTCAACAAGATAAAGCTTCCCTGAAAACTCCAACAGCCAATATGTATTAAAAACTTCTCCTATTAGCCTAAATGACGGAGTGTTTACGGAAGGTGTATTTTCTTTATCCGCATCACTGTCAAGCTCTGCGAAGTCATCAAAAGAAAGCTGCTTCTCTATTGTTCTTTTATGATTATATCTATCTTCTGCAACTGAGTCGTCGGATTCATTTAAGCTATGTTCTTTAAAGCTTTCTTCCTTTGATTCAATAACAACAGGTGTTGTTTCATATAAGGTATGCTCCTCTATCGAAGATTCTACTTCGGGAGTATCTTTCCTCTGGGGCAAAAAAGGATCATGAGATTGCTCAGCAATACTATTCAGTTCCTTATCCTTAAGAAGGGTTTCGGCTTTTAAAGAACCACTGTGAGTGATACCTTTTGCGGTATCAACCATATCATGAACAAATTCTCTTTTAGAAAGAACCGAAGATATACTGTCCCTTACAAAACAATATACCTCATCTTCTTTTGAAAATCTGACGGTAGCTTTTGTGGGATGTACATTGACATCCACCTCTGTTCCGGGAATATCCAGAAACAGAACAAGCGAAGGAAACTCGTGTTTCATAAGGTAGTTGGAAAAGGCCTCTTCAGATGCTTTTGAAAGGACTGTTGAGTTGACATAACGTCCATTCACAAAAAAAGTCTCATATTTTCTTGTTCCTCTGGCTGTCATGGGGTTTCCGATATAACCGGAAAGCTTCATTGCATTATGCTGATCGTCCTTAGGCTGTTTATTTTCCACAAGAAGCAGGTTTTTGGTCATGTCAAGGCCATAAACATGATAAAGCACATCAATAAGTCTTCCGTTGCCTGAGGTTTCAAGTAAAGTTCTTCCATTTGATATAAAACGAAACGAAATATCCGGATGAGACATGGCAAGATGTTCAAAAATCGAACGGCAAAAAGCTTCTTCCGCCTTATCTGATTTAAGGAATTTTTTTCTGGCGGGTGTATTATAAAAAAGATCTTCTACAATAATGGTTGTACCGTCCGGAATTCCGGCTTCGGTAAAAGATATTTCTGCTCCACCGTTTATAATATATCTGGTACCGGTAATGCTTTCGGCTGTCTTTGTCATAAAGGTAACTGAAGATACTGCACTTATACTGGAAAGAGCCTCTCCGCGAAAACCCAAAGTCCCGATAGACAAAAGATCTTCTATTGAACGAAGCTTACTGGTGGAGTGGCGTAAAAAAGCTTTTTTAACACTGTCTTTATCTATACCGCAACCATTATCGGTTACTCTTATCAAAGCCTTTCCACCGCTTTTTATCTCACATGTAACAGCAGATGCTCCGGCATCCATCGCATTTTCACAGAGCTCTTTTACAACAGAGCCCGGACGCTCTACTACCTCGCCGGCGGCAATTTTATCAATTGTAGCTTTGTCCAGAAGTTCTATCGGCATATCGTATCTCCTTTGGTCAGTTGATCGATTCCTGAAGTTCGTAAAGTATATTGATTGCTTCTATCGGAGTAATCCTCGAAAGATCCATATTCTTTATTCTGTCGGCAGCGGCAAAGATCTCAGGAGAAAATGAATCCGAAGCAGAAGGTTTTTGGGTATCTGAACTTTCCGACGTATTTGTCGTTAAATCGGAAAGTTTTTCAGATAGATCCGCAGTCTTTTCTTTGTCGGAAACGATGGCATTAAGTATCTGGAATGCCCTGTCTGTAACAGCTTTAGGTACTCCCGCAAGTCGCGCCACCTGGATACCGTAACTCCTGTCGGCACCTCCTTTTGCAATCTTTCGAAGAAAAATAATACCATCATCGTTTTCCTTAACGAGGACATTTAGATTAAATACATTCGGAAGTAATTCCTCAAGCATTGTCATCTCGTGGTAATGAGTAGCAAAAAGAGTCCTTGCACATTTTTCTTTATTTTTGCTTATATACTCGGCCACTGACCATGCTATTGCAAGTCCGTCATAAGTACTGGTGCCACGCCCAATCTCATCAAGAATGATAAGGCTCTTTGGGGATGCGTTTCTTAAGATATTGGAAACCTCGGTCATTTCCAGCATAAAGGTGCTCTGACCGCTGGCAAGGTCATCCGACGCACCCACTCTGGTAAATATCCTGTCGCAAATACCGATTACAGCTTTTTCGGCAGGTACAAACGATCCTATCTGCCCCATAAGAACCATAAGTGCGCTCTGTCTCATATAAGTGGATTTACCCGCCATATTGGGGCCTGTTATTACGGCAATCCTTTCGTCCGTAGCGTTTAGACATGTGTCGTTTTCTATAAACAGAGCGTTATTCAGGCTCTTTTCGACAACAGGATGTCTTCCGCCGGTGATCTCAAGTATATCTTCATCACAAATCGTTGGTCTTACATATCTGTTCTTTTCCGCAACAGAAGCCATAGAACACAATACATCAAGCCTTGATATGGCCTTGGCTGTTTTTCCGATACGAATAGATTCACCCTTTATCTTGTCAAGAATATCAGTATATATCTGATATTCAATAGTCGTAAGATGCTCGTTGGCATTTAATATTTTGTCTTCCAGCTCTTTAAGTTTGGGTGTAACAAACCTTTCAGACCCGGTAAGCGTCTGCTTTCGCATAAAGTAATCCGGAACGAGATCCAAATATGAATTGGTCACTTCAAGAAAGTATCCAAAGACCTTATTGTATTTGATACGAAGGTTTTTTATTCCGGTCTTATTTCTTTCTTCCTCTTCCACTTGTGAAAGCCAGGTTTTTCCCTGCACAGAAGCCTTTCTGTATTCATCGATATCGGAAGAATAACCGTCGTTTATTATGCCGCCTTCTCTTATCGTAACCGGCGGATCATCTTTTATGGCATCATCTATCAGGGTCCTTATATCGGATAATGTATCCATTCCCGATGCTATATCGTTTATGAGTGGATCATCAAAGCCATCCAAAAGCTTTTTTATATCGGGAAGATAGCTCAATGAATGCGAAAAAGCCTTAAGATCTCTCGGATTGGCATTTCCGTAAATAATCCGGCTAAGAAGCCTCTCAAGATCATAGACACTCCCCAGATATTCCCTTATTTCTTCGCGGGTGATCATATCACGAACAAATTCTGAAACTCCGTCAAGCCTTCTGTCAATGGCTGCTTTATCTGTGAGCGGCTCTGTTATTATGGCACGGAGAAACCTGGCGCCCATAGCTGTCCTTGTGTGATCAAGAACACCTAAAAGGGATCCCTTTTTGCTTTTGTTACGCATGGTTTCGGTAAGCTCAAGGTTTCTGACGGTGGCATGATCCAACAACATCCTGGCAGATACGGTATAAGGCCTTATATCAGTAATGTGAGAAAGGTCATTTTTTTGCGTAAAAATAAGGTTTTTTAAAAGAGCACCGGCACTTCTTAAGCCTTCGGAAAATGCATCAAAGCCGATAGCTTTTGGCGAAAAAGTTCCAAAATGTTCAACGAGCGTCTTTTTTGCCTTCTCTGCATCAAACATATCCCTGTCCAAAAGCGTCGGGATAACATTTGTCTTTTGCTTTAGATTTTCTAAAAACACAGGATCGGAAAAAAACGAATCGTTGGCAATAATCTCGGCAGGTGAAAGACAGCATAGCTCATCAATAAGAGCTTCTTCGTCAGAAAATTCGGTAACTGAAAAATCTCCCGTGGAAACATCACATGAAGAAAGCCCAAACTTCATATTCTTTCCGGAAAAAATGCATGATATATAGCAATTTTTGCTTTCGTCCATGGATGTTGAGGTAATATTGGTACCCGGAGTGACAATGCGGGTGACTTCTCTTTTGACCAGTCCTTTGGACTCCTTAGGATCTTCAACCTGATCGCAGATAGCTACGCGATAACCTTTTTCCACAAGTTGCTCCAGGTATCTGTCAAGGGCATGAAAAGGTACACCACACATTGGTGCTCTTTCATCGAGACCACAGTTTTTTCCGGTTAATGTAAGCTCTAGTTCCTTTGCAACAGTGAGCGCATCGTCAAAAAACATCTCATAAAAATCGCCGAGTCTGTAAAAGAGGATGCAACCGGGGGTTTCTTCTCTGGTCTTTAAATACTCTTTCATCATCGGAGATAATTTCTTTTTTTCTTCTGCTGTAAGTTCAGGCAATGTACTCTCCTTAATCACAAATGTTTGACAGCGCTCGAAGCGGCAAGATGAGCGCTGCTCCACGCCCATTGGAGGTTGTACCCTCCGCACATTCCGTCTACGTCTACTATCTCTCCTGCAAAATATAAGCCTTCAATCAGCCGGGACCCCATAGTTTTTGCATTTATCTGCGATGTTTTGATCCCTCCTGCAGTAACCTGAGCGGATTTATAGGGATAAATTCCGGTAATACCCACATCAAAATCTTTGATTAAACCGGTAAGTCGGCCGATATCGGTATCGGAAAGTTCGGAATATGCAGTCGAAGGTTTAAAACCTGCAAGTTTACATAATTCAACGCATAGTTTTTTGTTGAGAAGGCCGTTTAAAGCATCGGCAGCGGATATATTCTTTATGTTTCTTCTTTTAAAAAGCTCAGCTTTTAGCTTTTTTGTTTCAATTTCGGGCGTAAGATCTATTGAAACCGTGGTTTTCTTTTTGTTTTTTAATGCATAAGCCGCAAATCGGGATGCATTAAAAACAGGTATTCCGGAAATTGCATCCTTTACAATCTGCAGCTCTCCTGTTTCCGTATATATATTTTCATCGTTGACTTTAAGAGTAATCTTTGCCAATGCTCTCACCCCTGCCAGCGATTTAAGAAAAGAAGCATCCGAGTAAAGCCCGGTGAGAGCCGGCATAGTGTCAGTTAATTCGTGGCCAAAGCTAATGGCGAGATCATATCCCGAACCGTCGCTGCCCGTATTTGGAGCTGCAAGTCCCCCGCAACATAGTATGACCGATTTTGCCGTTATCTCAAAGGTATCATCTTTCAACTCTTCTTCCGGGTGCTTAATATTGCCCACGGCAATAAAAGTACAATCGTTTGGATCTTTTTTTAATTTCTTGATATGTGAATCTGTTAAAATATCAATTTTACGTTCTTTTGCATGAATACGCAGAGCATCCAATACGGTAGACGCCTGTTCAGTCCTTGGATAGATACGGCCGTCTTTTGTTGTGGTATATACCCCAAGCTGTTTAAAATAGTCTATGGAAGCTTTATTATCAAATCTTTCAATAACAGACGCGGCAAAGGAAGGCTCTTCTCCTCTGTAACTTTCAGGTCCCACTGTAATATTTGAAAGATTGCATCGGCCGTTTCCCGTAGAAAGGAGCTTTTTCCCTACTCTTGATGTATGCTCAATAATGATAACAGAAGCAAAATGCTCTGATGCCACCAAAGATGCAAACAGACCTGCAGCACCTCCACCCACTATTAAGATGTCTGCCTTTTTTTTAATCATATCTCACCGATTACATAAGTCTCAGCTTTTCAAATAATCTGACCAGCTTACTGCCGCCCGGGAATTCCAATAGTTCCGGCTTAGATACGCCACCAAGTTTTGTAATTAGCACAGCATATACCAACACTGCCAAAATAATAGACAACAAAGTAGCTATCACATTGACGGGACAAAGTTTCATAAGGAGCGTGTAGAACAAGTACACTGCAACTCCCATGCCAACTGAAGAAATACATGGAATAATATATGTTTTTCGATATTCCTGCCTGTAGCCGGTATATTTTTTGATGGACAATGAGTTAAATATACACATAAGCCCGGCGAATATCGTATTACCCCAAATTACCGCATAAATATTCATGTTAAATATGACCATCATAACAATTATCGCAATAATATGAAGAACAAGAGCCAAAACAGCATTCTTAACAGGCTCCATCATCCTGTCTATACCCTGTAGAGCCGCATTACTTAACGTTGATATCGAATAAAAAATGACGCTTACGGCTCCGACTCTAAGCATCATAGCAGCAAGTTCTTTTGTTTCGGTTTCTTTGAAAAGCAGTGATATAACAGGGTCTGCAAGTACAAAAAGCCCAACCATACACGGAAATGCCAAGAGCATGATAAAGCGTAATGCACTGTTAATCTTTTGCTTGACGAGTTCCTTGTTCTTTTGAGAAAAAGCAGATACTATCGATGGAACCGCTGATGCCGCCATTGCTGAAGCCAAAGCTATGGGAACATTGATAAGGACTTTGTATTTTCCGGCAAAAACGCCCCACATTGTAGAAATGCTTTCTTCAGCATAGCCCTGGAACAAAGCAACATTTTTGAATACCGCCTGATCTATAATACCGTTGACATTATAAATAGTTGTGGACAAAAGCACAGGTACTACGGTAAATATAAGTACCTGCAGGATGTATCCGTAGCTTTCCTTATGTCTTTTTGCTCCCATAGCTATGCCGCGTTTAAAACGTGAGTTAAAGAGCAAAAGAATAAGAATAAGGAAAATAAGAGCTGCCAACGCTCCGGCCCCTGTTCCCAAAGTGCCGCCTGCAGCGCCAAAGGCTTCGCTTCTTCCCTCGGAATTTCCAAGAAGCTCGGAAACCTTAAGACCATAATTAAAAAGATATAACGCTGCGCCTACGGATACTATGGCATTGACAATCTGCTCTAAAATCTGAGAAATGGCACTTGGTATCATTGTGCCCATACCCTGAAAATAGCCCCGTATAACTCCCATAACGGCAACTATTAGAAGTGTTGGTCCCAACACCCTCAGCGCAAGATAACTTTCAGAAGTAGCAAGAGCCGCTGTAAGAGAATCCGCAAAAAAGAATACAATACACGATGCTATGGTACCTGTTACAAATGCAAAAAGAAGAGCCCCGCGAAAGACCCTTATGGCATTTAATCTCTGTCCCCTGGCCATACGTGCGGCTACGAGCTTGGACACAGCTAAAGGCAGGCTGTAGCATGAAATAAGCAAGAGAATATTGTATATTTCAAAAGCTGCCGAATAGATATTGTTTCCATTGTCGCCTATTATGTTGGTCAGGGGGATCCTGTAGATTAGACCTATCACCCTGCTGATGATAGATGCTATTCCCAGGATCGAACCCTGAACCAGAAATGATGATTTAGAACTCTTCTTTGACATTTAGTTATTGATTATCCGATAAAGCATTATCTTCCGAATCCACAGATTCCGTAAACTTTACATTTTCAAAATCCGTATCTCTTACTATGCAAACCCAGGTCTGACCTTTGTTAAGTTCAATCTCGTTTCCGTCATCGTCAACGTATTTGGCAGCACCGTACTCGGAATCTTTGGACCAGGTAACATGGATGGCTTTTCCGTTAGTGATATAGTAACCTTCTCCACCGGAGGTGGTGTCGAGATTATATGTATTATGGCTTTCAAGTACAGTATAATCACAAGCCTCAATAATGATGTTCTTAACAGCTATTTGATTTCCCGTAAGAGCATCATTATGCTCTGCGTTGTATTCATATCTGTAATACAGTCCGTCATCTTCATTGTATTCGAACCAGGGCTGAGCCACATTAACATTGCCGGGATAACCGGGATTTACTTTTTCTGCAGAAACACCGGAATCCAAGGTCTCTTCTTCATCCGAAAAATTATAGTGTCCTTCATAATCCGAGTTGTAGTTTGTACGATAATCCTTAAGTTTTATACCTGCAAGAAGATTCTCTCCGCTGGTAAATGCATTG
>CAJOOT010000156.1 GCA_905236215.1 uncultured Eubacterium sp. | reverse complement strand
AGGCAGCCGGCGATGTGGGCAGTGTCAAGTACGAAACCGTTACTTATGAAGGCTACGGCCGCGGCGGTACGGCTATCATAGTTCAGGCTCTTACCGATAATAAAAACCGTACTGCAGCAAACGTCAGAAGTGCATTTACCAAAGGAAACGGAAGTATCGGCACGCAGGGTTGTGTTTCGTTTATGTTTGATACCAAAGGTCAGATCATAATCGCCAAGGAAGAATATGAGACTGATGCCGACGAGCTCATGATGGCTGCACTTGATGCCGGAGCAGAGGATTTTTCTGAAGAGGATGACAGCTATGAGATTCTTACCGATCCGGCTGACTTCAGCGCGGTAAGAGAAGCTCTTGAGGCTCAGAACATACCTATGGCCAGTGCGGAAGTCACCATGATTCCTCAGAATTATGTCACCCTTAGTGATGAACAGGAGATTTATCATATTCGAAAAACGCTTGATCTTCTTGATGAGGATGATGATGTTCAGGAGGTTTATCATAATTGGGAAAATGACGACGAGTGATCCGTCGTATTATCTTAGATTTGCTTTTTTGATATTTCATGGCTACGAAAAAAAAGAAAAAGACATCCGGTTCAAAAGCTGCACAGAGCAGCGTCATAAAGGATAACGTAATAATCATAGCGGTAGGGCTCGTTTGTCTTTTACTCTTCCTTGGTCTTATTGGACTCGGTGGTAGAGTAGGCGAAGGAATTTCTGCTTTTCTGGGTGGTATGTTTGGCTTATGTTCATTCATATTCCCGTTTGTTGCGTTTATTATTTTTTTATTCACCTATACCAAAAGGGGCGAAGGAACGGCAAAGGCCGTTTCATCCGTCCTGCTTTTTTTGTGCGCCTGCTTTTTTACGGAGCTTATAAGCGGTGTATATACTCCGGAGAGTCCTGTTTTGTCTGCATGGGAATATGGCGTTGCCACACACACCGGTGGGGGATTAATCGGCGGGTTATTTACTCTTCTTATCAGAAATAATCTTGGTTTTGCAGCATCCATACTCATTGATACAGCTCTTATCATCATCTGCCTTGTAATCCTTACAGGCCGTTCATTTGTGGGCTTTGTGGGAAGACGATCGAAAAAAGCGTATTCCAATGCCAAAAATGATCTGGATGAAAGAAGAAAAAATTCTTCCGAAAGGCGACGTATCAGAAAAGAAGAACAGAAAAGACAAGAGGAACAGCAAAAAGATCTTCGCATGAATCACAAAAAAAGCGGAGTTACTTTTGATACAGATCTCAGAAATAATAAAGCAAATGAAGATATCACAAATTCATTTGCACCGGATTCAAATACATCTGTCAATAACGATGCCCCGACATCTTCTCGTGTGCCTCAAAAGCCTCTGTTTCCTGAGAGAACGGACGATATAAGAGAAATCGTAAGTACCGACACCTACGAAGAAAAACCTGCGCCGGAACAAGTGTCCGTTGAAAAAGAAAACGACGGATCTTATTTTTCAAATACTCGGGTAGAAAAGCTTAATCCGGGAGTGGATCCTTATTTGGATGTTCAAGAGGATAATGTTCCCGAAAGCTTTGACGATCTGTCCGTTATCAGAGAAAAAACCGTAGAAACACCGCCTCTTGATAAAAAGGCTTCTGCAGTAAAAAGAACCGAACCCGGGGAGACAAAGAAGGCGATATCTCTGAATGACGAATCATCTGTAGCTATACAGGAGTTGACAGCTGAAACGAATTCAGATTATACATATCCGCCGTTTTCGCTACTTAATGCTTCGTCATCATCAAAAACCGCAAACTCCAAGGATAAGCTCAGCGAGAATGCAGATCGCTTAAAAAACACTTTGAGCAGCTTTGGTGTGGATATTACCGTTACGGGCTACGAAGAAGGACCTACGGTTACCAGATATGAGATGCTTCCGCCTGTAGGTGTTAAGATAAGCCGTATCCTTGGCTTAAGCGACGATTTGAAACTTGCACTGGCAGCTCCTGATATCAGAATAGAAGCGCCTATTCCCGGTAAATCTGCGATAGGTATAGAGGTTCCCAATGAGAACAGACAGACTGTATACTTAAGGGGCTTGCTTGAGAGTGACATTATGAGAAAAAACTCTTCCAAGATAGCTTTTGCAGCCGGAAAACGTATAGATGGCTCAATTGTATGTGCGGATATCAAAAAAATGCCACATCTTCTTATTGCAGGTGCCACCGGTTCCGGAAAATCAGTCTGCATAAATACCATTATCATGAGTCTTTTGTTTAGAGCAAGACCCGACGAAGTTAAGCTCATCATGATAGACCCGAAAGTCGTTGAACTTTCTGTATATAACGGTATACCGCATCTTCTTACACCGGTCGTTACAGATCCGAAGAAAGCTTCGGGAGCATTGGCATGGGCTGTACAGGAGATGACAAGGCGTTATAAACTCTTTGCTGATATGCATGTCAGGGACATGGAGCATTATAACGAACGCGCTGTTGAAGAAGGCCTGGATAAGATGCCGCAGATAGTCATTATAGTAGATGAGCTTGCAGATCTTATGATGGTTGCCTCAAAAGAAGTTGAGGATTCGATCTGCCGACTGGCACAGTTGGCCAGAGCAGCCGGTATACATCTGATAATTGCTACACAGCGTCCTTCAGTCAACGTTATTACCGGTCTTATCAAGGCAAATATGCCCTCGAGAATAGCATTTGCGGTTTCTTCGGGAGTTGATTCCAGGACAATATTGGATTCGGTTGGGGCGGAAAGACTTCTCGGAAACGGTGATATGCTGTATTTTCCGCAAGGGAAGTCAAAACCCGAAAGAGTGCAGGGCGCATTTGTTACCGACAAGGAAGTATCTGCGGTTGTCAATTTCCTAAAAGACAATTCGAGTGCCTTTGTTGAATATGATGAAACGATCACCGAGGCCAAGCCTGAGAGTGTTACTACAGGAGGCTCCTCCGGCACAGATAATGAAGAAGATGATTCTTACAGAGAGGAGCTTTTTGAAAAAGCGGGCATCTTTATGATAGAACAGCAAAAAGGCTCTATAGGCTCTTTGCAACGTAAATTCAGAATAGGATTCAACCGGGCTGCCAGAATAGTTGACCAGCTTGAAGAAGCCGGAGTTCTTGGCCCGGAAGAAGGCACAAAGCCCAGGAGGGTATTGATGGATATAAGTGAGTTTGATTCTTTTTTGAAAGGAGAACGCCATGCTGTCTGATATCGAAATTGCTCAGAAGGCTCAGATGGAGCCTGTCACTGATGTCGCCGCAAAGATCGGAATTGACGAAAATGACCTTGAACTTTACGGAAAATACAAGGCAAAGTTGTCTGAAGAGCTCTTAAAAAAGCTTGAAAACAACAGAGACTCAAAGCTTGTACTTGTAACAGCGGTAAATCCCACACCTGCCGGTGAAGGAAAAACCACAACAAGTATCGGTCTTGCGCAGGCACTTTGGAAGAGGGATAAGAAGGCGGTTCTTGCTTTAAGAGAGCCATCTTTGGGTCCGTGCTTTGGTATTAAAGGCGGTGCAGCCGGTGGAGGTTATGCACAGGCTGTTCCCATGGAAGATCTGAATCT
>CAJOOT010000155.1 GCA_905236215.1 uncultured Eubacterium sp. | reverse complement strand
GCTGATTTCTCGGAACATGGACAGATTGAAGAGTTCGAAAAATGGGGCGGTGCAGAGTGCGTTGAATGTGGCACGTGCAGCTATGTCTGTCCGGCCAAAAGGCATCTTACACTTGCAATCAAATCAATGAGAAAAACTGTTCTCGCGAACAGGCGGAAAAAGTAGGAGGTACGGAAAATGAGTAATCTGTTTAAAGTCTCATCGAATCCGCACGTCCGGGATAATATGACCACGCAGAAGATTATGCTTCTGGTGCTCATAGCCCTTCTTCCGGCTTCGGGATTCGGTATTTGGAACTTCGGCCCAAGGGCTCTGATGTTAATATGCATCACTATAGCTTCTTGTGTGGCCTCTGAGTATATTTTTAATATCATTACAAAAAGAAAACAGACCATAGGAGATTTGTCTGCCGTTGTGACAGGTCTTCTTCTTGCGCTTAACTTCCCGGTGTCATTGCCGTGGTGGATGCCTATTTTAGGTGGCGCATTTGCCATCATAGTTGTCAAGATGCTCTTTGGCGGTCTTGGTCAGAATTTCATGAACCCCGCTTTGGGCGCCAGATGTTTCATGCTTATTTCATTTACCAGTGCCATGACGGCATTTACCTATGACGGAGTATCGTCAGCCACACCGCTTGCTCTTATGAGAAGCGGGGAGAGTGTTGATTCCATGAGGATGCTTTTGGGGACCATTCCCGGCACCATAGGTGAGACATCTGTTATTGCCATTGTGATTGGAGCTATGATCCTTATACTGTTCGGTGTGATCGATCTTAGAATCCCCGGCACGTATATCGTTTCTTTTACGGTATTTATTATTCTGTTTTCGGGACACGGTCTGGATGCCAATTACATCGTTGCCCAGCTTTGCGGCGGCGGTCTTATGCTTGGCGCATTCTTTATGGCTACTGATTATACCACCAGTCCCATTACCTCAAGCGGAAAGATTATATATGGTATTTTACTGGGTATCATGACAGGTATCTTCCGTACGTTTGGAAGTATGGCTGAAGGTGTATCCTATGCCATTATATTCTGCAATATCCTGGTGCCGATCATTGAACGCTTTACCATACCGATCGGTTTTGGAGTTGTAAAAGAAAAAACGAAAAAGGAGGGTAATGAGAAATGAAATCAACATTGATAAAAGATGCTCTTATCCTCACAGCCATTACGCTTGTGGCGGGCTTTGCTTTGGGTGCGGTTTATGCAATTACAAAAGAGCCCATAGCCAAGGCTGAGTATCAGGCTCAGCAGGAAGCATATGCCGCTGTATTCCCTGATGCTGATTCCTTTGAAGAATCAGAGGATTTTGATGCGGAAAAGGCAATTGATGAGCTTTCGTCTCTGGATGCGGATCTTGCGTCTCAAAATACCATTGATTCAGTTATGATTGCAAAAGATTCGTCCGGAGAGAAACTTGGATATGTTGTTACAGTTACGGATTCGGCCGGATATGGTGGAAATGTTACATTCTCCGTAGGAATTTCCAATGACGGTACCATGAACGGAATAGCTTTTACTACATTGAACGAGACGGCAGGCCTCGGGCAAAAAGCCAAAGAAGAAACATTCTCTTCACAGTTTACAGACAGAGTCACAAAGAGGCTTTCCGTGGTAAAAACTGAGACTGATTCATCCGATGAGATTTCTGCAATAAGCGGTGCTACTGTTACTTCATCGGCTGTCACCAGCGGAGTCAACGCAGCTCTCACATATTTTTATAATGTATTGGGAGGTGGCGAATAATGAATAAATACGTTGAAAGAATATATAACGGTATCGTCAAAGAAAACCCGACAATGGTGCAGTTTTTGGGAATGTGCCCCACACTTGCCGTTACAACATCCATTATCAACGGCGTAGGTATGGGTCTGTCCACCACAGTGGTTCTTGTACTTTCCTACATGATGATTTCGGCTTTGAGAAAGATCATACCTGACAAAGTAAGAGTGCCTGCATTTATAGTGGTAGTAGCTTCTTTTGTTACTATTGTACAGCTCCTTATGCAGGGCTATCTCCCAAGTCTTTATGATGCTTTGGGTATTTATATACCGCTTATCGTTGTTAACTGCATTATTTTGGGACGTGCGGAAGCATATGCTTCCAAAAACCCCATCGGACTTTCCATGATGGACGGCATTGGAATGGGTATCGGTTTTACCATTTCTCTGGCTATTATAGGTGCGGTAAGAGAACTCCTTGGTACCGGATCTCTTTTGGGATTTAATGTACTTGGTGAGGCATACACACCTATTACCATCTTTATTCTGGCACCCGGTGCATTCTTTGTACTTGCCATGATAGTTGCTATCCGTAATCAGTATTTCATTAGAAAAGCCGACAAAGGAAAGATGGCTCAATCCGATGTTGAGCTTGTTGAAATCGGCTGCGGAAGCTGCCTTATGAAGGATTCCTGCGGTGGAAAACTTGCAAAAGAAGAAAAAAGTGCAGAGTCCAAGCTCCAGCCGAAAGCAGCTGATAAGCCTTTAGAGAGCACGGCAGAGAGCGCTTCGGACAAGGCACCGGAAAATGTAAATACCGATGGAAAGGGGGCTGAATAATAATGGGGACAATACAATCGTTACTTATTATTGCTATAGGTTCAGCCATAGTTAACAACGTGGTATTAAGTCAGTTCCTTGGAATCTGTCCGTTCCTTGGTGTATCCAAGAAGATGGATACCGCCACAGGTATGGGACTGGCAGTTACCTTTGTTATAGGAATAGCATCGTTGGTGGCGGCTATTATCAATCAGTTCATACTGGTGCCGTTGGAGATTACCTATTTACAGACAATAGTTTTTATTCTCGTAATAGCAGCTCTTGTGCAGTTCGTTGAAATGTTTCTCAAAAAAGCTGTACCTCCGCTTTATGAGGCGCTTGGAATCTTCCTTCCGCTTATCACCACAAACTGCGCAGTGCTTGGTGTAGCACTTACAAATGTACAGAACAACTACAACATCCTTGAGAGCGTGGTCAACGGTATAGCCACAGCCATCGGCTTTTTCATTGCTCTTGTCATTATGGCAGGACTTCGTGAGAAGATGGAGTATAATGATATACCGCGTCCGTTCCAAGGTACAGCCATAGTGCTCGTGACGGCAGGACTTATGTCCATAGCTTTCTTCGGGTTCTCGGGCGTAATATAGGGAGGTGGACAGAATATGATAACAATAGTTATAATCTCCACTGTTGTAGTAGCCGGATGCGGATGCCTGATAGGTCTTTTTCTTGGTTTTTCCGCAAAGAAGTTTGCAGTGGAAACAGATCCCAAGGAAGAAGCGGTATTAGAGGCTCTTCCGGGTAATAACTGCGGAGGCTGTGGATTTCCGGGATGTTCGGGACTTGCGGCAGCCATTGCCAAAGGTGAAGCTCCTGTTAATCAGTGTCCTGTAGGGGGCGAGCCTGTAGCAGAAGTCATTTCCCAAATCATGGGTGTTTCGGCAGATGCTGCTGAAAAAAAGGTGGCTTATGTAAACTGCGGGGGTGACTGTGACAAAGCAAAAGACAAATATGAATATCACGGAATGATGGATTGTGCTATGGCAGCCAATGTTCCGGGAGGAGGTCCCAAGGCCTGTGCGTATGGATGTCTTGGCTTTGGAAATTGCGTTAAGTCTTGTCCTTTTGATGCTATCCATGTTATAAACGGTATCGCTCATGTGGATCATGAGGCATGCAAGGCCTGCGGAAAATGTGTAGACGCCTGTCCGCGCAATATCATTGATATTGTACCTTATAAACAGAAGTGGTTTGTATCCTGTGTATCAACAGACAAGGGCAAGTCTCTTATGGATGCCTGCTCCGTGGGCTGTATCGGATGCAAAAAATGCGAGAAGGAATGTCACTTTGATGCTATCCATGTCGAAGGAAATGTTGCAAAAATTGACTACGAAAAGTGTAAAAACTGTGGAATGTGTGCTAAGGTATGTCCCCGAGGCATTATCTTAAAAACTGAAGTGCCCAGAAAAAAACCTGCCTCATGACCCATATAATGTAAGAGCGGGTATTTAAGCACTTTTTTGTAAGGAATTAATTTCATGAAGTCAAAGGTTACAGAGGCGTCCGTAAGGGCGTCTCTTAAAGAGAAAAAGAGAATTATTGTCAAGGTGGGTTCGTCATCCCTCGTACATTCGCACACGGGAGCGTTGAATCTTACAAAGGCAGAAAAGCTTGTTCGGATACTGACGGATCTTCGTAATGAAGGAAAGGAAGTCTGCCTTGTATCCTCCGGAGCCATTGCCGTGGGACGCCATGCCATTAATATGACTGAAAAACCGGACACTGTCTGCAAGATGCAGGCCTGTGCATCGGTAGGACAGGCAAAGCTCATGATGGCGTATCAGAGGCTTTTTTCAGAGTATGATCAGGCTGCAGGTCAGATTCTTATGACCAAATACACCATACTAAACGATGCATCCAGGGAAAATGCCTTTAATACTTTCAATGAAATGTTCCGTATGGGTATTATTCCGATTGTCAACGAAAACGACACTATCTCCACATATGAGATTATGTTTGGTGACAATGATTCGCTATCGGCGCTTGTTACATCACTTACACAGGCGGATCTTTTGATACTCCTTTCTGATATAGATGGAGTTTATACAGATGATCCAAATACACATCCTGATGCTCGTATGATAACCTTTGTGGATAAGCTTACCGATGAGCTTATGGATATGGGCAAGGATACGTCCACTAGCACGGTGGGTACAGGAGGTATGAAGACCAAACTTTCAGCAGCTAAGATAGCGCTGAGTGCAGGAGCTGATATGGTAATAGCATCCGGCAAGGATTTTTCCGTGATAGAAGATATCATCAAAGGAAAGCCGGTGGGGACGATATTTGCTTCCGGACGTGATGATGCATTTGACGAAAATGATTATATTCTAAAGAACATGGAAGGTAAGATAGAAGACCCGACCATGATCAGAAAGGAAGGTATCTGATGATTTTTGCCAAAAGGGAAAAAAACATATCACATCTTGAAAAAACCTTCCTGGAACAAAATTCCTTAAGAGAGCAAAAACTTAAGTTGAGGGGTGAAATGTCTCCTTCAGAAGTAAATGAAGCTTCCGGCGAAATATGCCGGAGGCTTTTTGAATTGCAGGAGTATATAAATACAGACATTTTGTATTCATACTGTCCGGTTCGTAATGAAGTTGACATAATGCCTGTAAATCTGGCTGCGCAAAAAACCGGAAAAAGAGTATTTCTTCCCAAGACTAAAGGTCAGGATATCAGTTTTTATGAATTTCTAAAGGATACAAACCTTATACCGGGAGCCTTTGGAGTACCGGAGCCCGATACTAAAGAGCCTTATGACGGAACATTGGGTCTTATGTTGGTGCCGGGGGTAGTGTTTTCAAAAGAAGGCTTAAGGATAGGCTTTGGAAAGGGATATTATGACAGATATCTTGATACGCATCCTATGATAGTTACCGTGGGAATAGCTTATGAGTTTCAGGTAGAAGAGAGTTTTTGCACAAAAAATTCAGATATACCGATGGATATCATAGTGACAGAGAAGGGGATATATCGTTGATCTTCTGAAATTCAATACGGCTTATGGATTCTCATTGTTTACATAACTCCTATTTTTTGACAAAATATTGACAGAATATTGACAGAATATTATCGGGGGGGTACAATAAACAGCGTATCATTGTAATTATCAGACAATGATACGGGAGTTTATTGTTTCACTACCAGTATAAAATAGGAGGAGTACATATGAAGAAGAAACAAGTATTAGCCGGAGTGCTGTCTGCCCTTATGGTGATTACCATGGCAGTACCTGTACAGGCGGCATCCAAAAAATCAGTTTATGTGGTTACAAAAGAAACTGATGTAAATAACGGGGGCACATGGACCTATAAGTACAACAAGAACGGTCTTATAAGCCAGGCCACATATACGGAAACCACAAAAGATGTGTCAAAGTCACCGGTATATGAATACTATAGCAGCAAAACAGGTGAAACAGGCGCTTCGGGAGATGCAAACCATACTGTATCGTATCAGTATGATATTTATGGTACCAAAACCAGTACCACACAAAATACCAGTAAGGAGACATATAAATACACATATAATACAAAGGGAAAAGCAAAGGGGAAGCTTAGCAAAGTTACTTATTCCGCTACGAAGACTTCGGTTGTGAATGAAACCTATGCTACAAATTGCCCTTCGTATGATGCTGCATATAGTGGTGGATACACATACGTATATAAGGATGATAACCGCACCACTACATATACCTACGACAAGAAGGGCAGGATCAAGCAGAAGGTAACTGTAGATACGGATACACCTTCCGATAAAACCTATTCAAAGCTTTCCGGTTATTATCAAAGCCCGGTAATAAACTACACTTATACGGATGCCAGCGGTGTAAACCACAGTGTCAATGAGTTAAATGGTAGTAATTATCTTAAATATACAATAGCAAATCCCTCGGATGATGGAGATAAAGATGTTTATACTACTACCGTTAACTATACTACCAACAAGAAAGGCCTTGTCACAAAAGCTGTGTCTCAGATAACATTAGTGAGTACCGATATCGTTAAACCCTACGAGTATGACGATGGAGTTACATCTACATATGACGAGGAAACGGACGAATATATTTATACAGTGACCGGCGCTCCACAGTATGTGGCTATTACAGATTCCAGTTGGTCTTCTGAGGAAGATGTCAGCACAAGGGTATATAATACGGATACCACGACATATAAATACAACAAAAAAGGCTATGCCACAAAAGTGGTATCTAAGACGGATTATGGTTATAAATACAGTGGAGAGGACAAAATCTATAATACCGATGGTACCGTAAGTAAAAATATAAATGATGAGCGTACCGAAGAAGGGAAAAAAGATACATACACATATACTTATAAGTATGACAAAAATAAAAACCTGAAGAGTGAGGTTATTAAGTCTGAACGGGGTACTCTTGATGAAAAGGGATATGTATTGCATTATGGTTATACAGATCCGGCGGATCCTTTGTCATACCACTATGGATACTATACATATGATAATTATACCGTTAGCAATACGTATAAGCAGACAATTAAATTTGAAAGCGAGGTTAAGAAAGGTACAACCATGCTGACACAGTCTACTGAAGTTAGCGGAGCAGAGCTTAATACAGCAGGAGATAAGGATTCGTCCAAGACTCTTGCCAGGTATAACTACAAGCTTAAGAAGAAGAAGCTTAACAGTACCTATGCAAAGCTTGCAGAGAAACAGCAGTATATTATCCAGAACGAACAGCTTAACGGAGAATTCGGATTAAATCAGTATTTTGGGCATTTGGATTGAAAAAACCCATTGATGTAAGTGTCTTAAAGGTGCCGCGATTGCGGCACCTTATTTTTTGTGGTATCATGAATCCCGTGTAAGCTTTAAGAGATTGGAGGAAGCACCATGATGGATCTTAAGAGT
>CAJOOT010000154.1 GCA_905236215.1 uncultured Eubacterium sp. | reverse complement strand
TCTTGTCGGATTAATTATGGAGAAATCGAGTTATATCTTCCATCCTTTCTTCATTATTGATGATAGGGATTTTATCACTGAATTTCCCCAGTTGAAAAAATTCTATGATGAGTATTATGATCTCAGAGACCTCAAAGGCATTTTGGATTTGCCAATTGGTTTTATGATCGACAAGCTTCGTCATCTACCGTCAGGTGCATTGGACAATCTCAAAATAATTGCTGCTTCTCAGGTTGCTGAAGGCGAACTGGATTCAGTAAAAAAGATTAAAGCCCTTAGTGAATTCTTCGGGGTGGATCTTAATCTTATTGCTGAATTGAACGAAGATTAATCAATAGGGGGTGCCAAAATGTCCCTCTTACAGATTTCTTATGAAGATATATTTAACGTATTTCTTGAATCCATTACTGACTATAATCTTGCGTCTCTTGAAGAAGAAGACGCTTTTTTGTTGTTAAGAGGATGGATGAAAAAGGGGTTATCTAAGTCATACGTTAAAAGAATCTTCAAAACATCTACATTTAATGACGAAAATCAGATATTTACATTTCAGCTTAAACATCCTGCAAAGGATGAAACGGACTCTGAGCAATCGGAGTTTGTCATTAACGTGGCAAGTAAGGCCATGATTATTGAGTGGTGCGAACCACAGGTGAAAAAGACTACGAACATGATACAAATGTTCGGAGGTAAGGAGCAAAAATATTATAGCCAGTCAAGTCACTTGTCTGAGCTGCGAAATCTCCTTACAGACACGAAAGCAGAGCTTCGTCAGGAGCTTGGTGATCGCGGTGTAGTCATAAATAAATACTTAGGAACCATAGATTCATGAATACTGAGTGTATAAAGTTTTCACCTAAACAAATATCTGAGTACAAGATAAAGATGCGGAAGCAGATATTCTTTCTCTTGTTAATAGTCGATCCTAATACTAAAGCTGAGTATAAGGATGTAAATGTAGAAGAAGTGTTCGAGAATGTCATGCACATTTTCGGAGGTTACAACAGTCTTATGCACTGTCCTGTGCCAATGGTCACTGTGTTAAGTATGCTCAAAGCAGCAAGAGACGAGCTTCACAGTCAGGATTTTAATTTCCGTACCTATCGGAAACTGATTCTTGACGCAGGAAGCGAAGTCTTGAAGATTGAGGAGGTGTAATTTTATGCCTTCATTCGATTTGTACAAAAAACTTTACGGTGGCAAAACACAGGGACAGATAAGAAAAATTGACAGTGATTTAATTATGACTGCCACTTGGGATGAAGATATAAACAGCAAAATTGGATACTTCTATTCTCAGGAATATGACGACCAGTTTGACGTTGAAAATGATCTTCACCCTGAACAGTCCGAAACAAAAATACCTATCGAGGTTAAGTTCTTTGAAGTGGAATATAACTCTCTTTCTAAGGATGAGGTAGGTCAGCATATTATGTTTAAGCCTCAGTTTAATTATAAGGATACCATTCCTTATTATGAGGATTTATTCGCCAGATTGAGCAGTGCCCTGTTCCCTGATGGTTTGTATGTTGACCTTCCCGATTCCGAAGGAATTTACCACAGATGGTTATGTGTCGGGCAATACAGACGTTATGCTAATCAGTTCCCAACCTACATTGTTCTGCCTTGTAACTTTAAGGCAAGGTGGATTCACAACAACAAAAAGTTTGAGAGCTGGGGTGTATTAAGAAGCCAATCCAGCTACAACTCTGGGATCTGGACGGACTACATCCTGTCTTCCCCGGAAAACCAAAAAATCCTATGGCTGCCATTTAACAAGTGGAGTTCCACAATTTTCTACGATCAGCGCATGGCAATAAGCCAGGACAGGGAAACCCCTGTTGTCTGGTCATGTTCTAAGGTGGAAGATAAGAATGTTAATGGCATAGCAAGATATACCTGGAAACAGGATAAATGGAACGAGCATAACGACTATAAGGAATATGATGATGACGGTAATTTAGTAGGTATATGGTGTGATTTCTTTAAGGAAAACATACCGCCTGAAAAGCCGGATGAACCAACTACCTCAATATACAGTATAATCACATATTCCGGCAACAATGCGAATGTACGCATTAACGGCAGTTATAAGAAACTCACTGTTAAATTTTATGATGATGAGGGAGAGATAGAGTGTCGAGTAGGAAGTTGGAAATTTACAGTCAATGACGCTGATGTTTCAGCACTTATTGAGACAGTAACCCCAACAGAAGATGAAAGTCTTTCTTCAAATCAAATAAAAATCAAATTCACAGGGGATGATTCCTATATTGGAAAGAACCTTGTTGTTTCATACATAAGTGAAAACGACATCGAATCCTCTGTAACATTGAACCTGTTAGGACTTTAAGGAAAGGAGATCAAATAAATGGCAT
>CAJOOT010000153.1 GCA_905236215.1 uncultured Eubacterium sp. | reverse complement strand
TTCTGCATCTCGCGGCGCACATCCTCCGAAACCACGTTAATGACCTTGTCATAAAGATTGTCATTGTATAAGGATCCAACAAATGATATGTCGGAAGAGTACTTATTCTCATCCTCCTCCGTAATATCAAGCGCGCCTACACGCGTGAGATTGCAGGCAAGAGGCATATGATGAACATGTACACCTCCTTGTTCTTTTAATCCTCTGGCCTCTTCCCCATCAAACACAAAAGTGATGTTATGTTTGTTTTTGATGGATTTTGAATAAAATGCTCCCAGAGGAGAATCGTATGTCCAGGACAGAAAGAAAATTCCTCTTTTCTCACATATATCCGAAAGCTTTGGAAAAAACACCTGTGCCGCCACCATATCAAAATGTCGGGAATCCAGTACGTTCTCTATGGACAAAAGAGTTTCTTCGGATTCTTCATTTGGATCCAATACAAGATCCTCTATCTCAAAGACCTCATACCCGGCCTCGTATAGCGACCACAAAAAATCCCTTATTCCCTTATCTTGTTGAACATAGAATATTTTCATAAAAACAGTTTACTTTATTTAAGAACAGCACGCAACCTTAACGGACGTGCTCTGATAAACATTATAACAATTGAAAAAGGACCGATCCGAAGATCGGCCCCTTTCTGATAATCCAGTTCAAAATTATCCCAGAATTGAGAGTACACCCTGATTGGACTGGTTTGCCTGAGCCAACATGGACTGACCTGCCTGAGCGAGGATGTTGGTGTTTGAATAGGTAACCATCTCTTTTGCCATATCGACGTCGCGTATGCGGCTCTCTGCGGCTGAAGTATTCTCGGATGCTGTATCCAGGTTCTTGATGGTGTGCTCAAGTCTGTTCTGCAATGCACCAAGCGAAGCTCTCTGAAGAGATACTTTGTCGATAGCTGACTGAATCTGTGACATTGCGTTTCCGGCCTTTGTAAAGGATGAAACGCTAAGCCCTTTAACATTAAGGGTAGAGGCATTCATGTTGCTTATCGAGATGCTGATGGCCTGTCCACTGAGGGAACCAACCTGAAGGTTCTTGCCTGTGAAGGTACCATCGAGAAGGTTCATCGTATTGAACTGAGTTGTACTCTGGATACGATCAATCTCAGATGTAAGAGCATCGATCTCAAGCTGGATATCTTTTCTATCCGTTGAGGTATTTGTATCATTAGCTGCCTGCGTAGCAAGCTCGTTCATTCTCTGGAGAATGTCATGAGTCTCATTTAACGCACCTTCAGCGATCTGAATAACTGAAATACCGTCCTGAGCGTTGGTTGATGCCTGGTCGAGTCCGCGAATCTGGCTTCTCAATTTCTCGGAAATTGCAAGACCTGCTGCGTCGTCGCCTGCTCTGTTAATACGATAACCGGAAGACAGTTTCTCAGTTGACTTAGCCAACTTATCTGTCGAGAGACCTAACTGCCTGTTTGTGTTCATTGCTGTAAGATTGTGCTGTACTACCATAATAATTCCTCCTTGAAAATACTGTGGCGTCCTTGCCACATTTGCTTTGGTTTGTAAGGTTCACCTGCAACTATAACTCTTCGGCCGTACGCTCCGTTTGGTTTTTGTTGCTTGTAACTTGCTTACTTGACTATTATATCGGATGATTTCTCCGATACTTTATAGTAAAACGAAAAAAATTTCGTTTAACTATTTTAAGTGGCACAAGTGCTGTATTTACGCGGCTTTTCACTTCTTTTTGTCCATGAATTGCGGCCCTACTACAGAAATTTTTTTCATGTTTTTTCTGTAAACATTGGCAGCGTTCACTGTGGCTCGTTTCTGATTTACACTCTTATGCGCACCACTGAAGTATCTGCTCGCAAGCGCCTTGTTCTGACTCTCCTGAGCCTCTATGCGTACACTCCTGTCCGTAATCTGTCTGATCAGCTCCTGGAGCCGTTCTACCTGTGAACCATATGCCGTGGGATTTGCTTCCAGTTCAGCCTTAACCTTGTCGTAGAGATTTTGAAATCCGTCATCCAGACCGATCAGTTCATCTATAAGGTCTGATTTGAGATGCACACTCTTGTCAAGCTCCTCCTGATTGCTCCTGTCATCGCTCTTAAAGAGTTCTTTTTGAATCTCATTAGCCTCTATGATCCTGTCCAGAACCGATATCTTTTTTTCAAGGCTTTGGATCATTATAGATAAATAACGTTCTTCCATAGTCCGGTCGTCTCTTATGCATTAAAACTGGTAGAAGACTGCTGCCCGGAAGTCTTCTTCATAACTTCTTTCCATGTATCCCTTAATGATCTCATATGAGTAGCGGCTTCCTCAAGTATTTCAATATCTTTTCCGATATTGCCATCCACAAGTCTCTGTTTTACGTATACATAGATATTGTTGAAATCGTTTGCTACAGCATATTTGTAATTGAGAGTAGACTGCAGCTCGCTTATAACATCTTCCGCTTTTCTGATGTTGTCATGAGCCTTTCCGAGATCCTTATCTTCTATGGCCTTTATCGCAATGTTGATAAATCTGATAGAACCTTCGTAAAGCATGAGAGTCAATTCTCCCGGCGACGCCGTAAGTATCTTGTTTCTCATATATGTATTATAAGCCTGTTGCTGGTTCATATTTTCTCCTTCCCCACTTTAGGATCTCTTTAAATCATGCAAATATGCTATGTTCAATAATGCCTGCTTCTTAGATCTCATCATGACCCGAGAAGGCTGGCAAGCGACGATTGCTGTGCCTGAAGCTCTGCAAGTGCAGACTCCATTGCCGAGAACTTGCTGTACCAGTACTCCTCAAGTTGTTCGAGCTTTTCCTGCCAGTTTTCAATTTTATCTTCAATGTCATCCATTTCGGTCTTCATCTCTTTGTCATTGTAGACGGTATATGCACTGCTGGCCGTACTCGAGGCCATTTTTTTGCTGACAGTGGAATATCCATCTGACGTCAATGCCGAGAAGAACGCCTTTACCGTATCAGGATCGGAACTGATAGCTGTTTTGAGCTTATCCTCTTTTGCTGAAACGCTGCTGTCATCCGAATCTCCGGCAATATGATATGCATACTGCTCATTATCCGAAGCCTCAAAATACCCAAGGGTGGAAATTCCGAAGCTGCTCAAGCTGTATTTCTT
>CAJOOT010000152.1 GCA_905236215.1 uncultured Eubacterium sp. | reverse complement strand
CGATTCAGGATAAAAATCCAATGAATATATTCTGTCATCATCCTTGAGATGACATACTGAAAATATCGAATAATGATATGCACAATCCGGAGTGTATATTGTAAAATAACCTGCTCCTCCATCACTGAATATGTCCTTATCATCTTCAAAACTGCTCAAGGATCCGAACATTGAACCATCTCGCATATTATGACCATAGATTACGGAATAACAATCCGTAAAGTCTTCAGAACTTTTTGAAGCCAAAAAAATAGCTCCCGACGAAGATTCTTCGCCGGAAAAATCCGTATGCAGATATTTCTCGTCATCGTCAGCCTGAACTATCGGGTAGCTGATTATATCCACTCCGTCCACCGTAAGCCATCCTATGGTATCGGGGTTCTCTTCGAGCATAGAATCAAAATCAACATCCAGCTTGTACCATGAAGGGATAACGTTGACGTCAATATCCTGATACGTGGGCATCTCTCCGCTTCGATCCACCTGTCTTGTATATGCAGAGGCTATATCCTGATATTCCTCTCTGGCTTCAATATAATCCGAAACCACCGGAACTATCATAAATACAGCCGCCGCTGCCACAGCAATACCCACCATTCCAATAAATGCACCTCTATGGCTCGACACACCATAGCTGAAGTCCTCTTCATCAAGCGAAGAATCATCCAATAAATATTCATCATCATCATCTTCTTCAGACTCTTCTTCATCATGCATATTAAGTACATTTCTTCCTGAAGCTTCTATAGGCGTGGTCATAAACCTTTCATCATCGTCATCATCTTCTCTTTCACGAAGGTATCTTATTATGAGAAACACAAAAAAAGCGCCGACAGCGACAATGGCAATCAGCCCCACCTTACTCGTATCTTCAAAGAATGCGTTGAAATTGTCCAAAAATTCCAAACTCATCAGTGTTCCTCAATGCTTCTTCTACAATTCTCTGTTGGAGTCACATGGACATCCCACATACGTAAATGCCTCCGGGAAGCGTTCTCTGACGGCATCTGCTGCATCTTCGGCATCTTTTTCCGAAGTAAATATCCCAAACACCGAAGGCCCTGAGCCACTCATCTGCGCTCCCAAAGCTTTTGTTTTTCTAATTATGTCAACCAGTTCCCCGACTGCAGGGATATGACTATTAGTTACTTCAAATAATGTATTACCCGAATAAGCCGCTATTTCCCTGATATCTCCCGAGAGCACAGCCTGAACCTGCCTATCTACATCCGGATGATACGGACTATCCAGGGCATCATACTCATTGTAAATGGTTGCGGTAGACATTCCCTCTTTGACCTTTGCAATAAGTATACTGCAATCCGGAATAGCAGAAAGCCTGGTAATCTTTTCTCCTATACCTTCACAGAGCCCGGTACCCTCAAGAAGACAAAACGGCACATCAGCCCCTACAGACTTTGCAAGCGCAAGGAGCCTTTCGGTATCAAGAGCCGAATCCACATCTTTTGTTCTCAGTAACTCATTGGCAAGGTATAAAACAGCCGCAGCATCCGTACTGCCACCGGCAAGTCCCGCCGCCTCGGGGATATTCTTGGTAATTGTAATATCAAGACCCATTAGCGTTGTTTTTCCGCAACTGTCAGTCTCATCCAGAAAGGCTCTTGCGGCCTTGTGGCAGAGATTGCTCTCATCGGCAGGAATATTGCTGTTTTTCATAACAACATGGATACGGTCTCTTTCTGCAACATTACTTTCGCATACCTCTGCAATATCACAAAGAGATATGGTCTGCATAACCATCCTGACTTCATGGTAACCGTCAGGCATCTTCCCAATAATATCCAGCGAAAGATTGATTTTTGCATGAGCTTTTGTAACCATCAGTGGAACGTCTTTCCTTCATTGCTCTTTGCGAATTCGGCAAAGGACTCACAAAAAACAGGTGCCAGAGGATTAAGGTTATTCTTATGAGATATAAGATTCAGCCTGATCCTTGTGTCGTCATTTCTGATAGGTATGACCTTCATGGATTTCTCCGAAACCATATGCGTAAGATGCTCCGGTAAAAGGAAAACGCCTTTGTTGACTGATGCAAAGAAAAGTCCCGTATCTATATTCGGAACAAACTTAACTACATTGAACTCCGCACCGTGTCTCTCAAATATTCTTTCATTAAAACGATACGTGGTGAGATTGTTCTCACGATCAAGGCAAATTATCGGTAATCCCGAGAGTTCCGGAACCTCAACTTCATCCTTTTCCGATAACGGATGGGACAGGCTGGCTGCCACACATAACCTGTCAGTAAAGATATCAATGATATCCAGATTTTTGTCCTCTCTGACATGGGTGGCAAAACCCACATCGACACTCTGGGTTTTAACCGCCTCTATGAGCTCATCAAGCTCCATGGACTCATAGTCCAGCATAACGTTTGGCTGTTCCTCGGTGAACTTAATAACAAAATCCCTTAAAAAAGGCTCTACAGCTGCGCTCAAAAAACCAACACGGATATTGCCGATAGCACCGGAGCTTGCCTGATTTACACGCTCTACTGCCTTATCATAAGCGTCCAATACCTTCTTTGATTCCTCATAAAAAACCTTTCCGACCGGAGTAAGCTCTACGCGATGAGTATCCCTCGTAAGAAGCTTGGTGGAAAGCTGCTCCTCCAAATCATGTATGTGACGGCTTAAAACAGGCTGAGTCATAAAAAGAGTTGTCGCTGCTTTACTGTAATTAAGGCATTCCGCCAGTGTTCTGAATTCACGAAATCTCTCTATATCCATAGTATTCCCTCAACATTTACTTCCAGTTATGTCAAAACAACATAGCCATTATTATCCTTACTCCCGGAAATGTCAATAAAGTTATATTCTGCAATTCACATTTTACATTGAAAATATTGCCAAAAGCTATGTCATTGATATTCGCAATCCGCTCGCTGCTTTTTATATGAAAGTTTATATTCTCTAAATATTGTATAAAAAAAATTTAAAAAAATTTCATTTTTTGTTAATAAGTATGCTATAATCATCTTGTTAATCTATAATCCATATCAGGGAGGTATTACAAATGAAAAGGAAAGCACTGGCAATGTTCATGGCTACGGCTATGACATTATCACTGGCTGCTTGCGGATCATCTGCTTCAAACACAGCAGGAACCGGCGATGCAGCCTCCTCAAATGCAGCATCTGCAGACGCAACTGGAGATGCATCCGGCGACGCATCCGGTAACGCGGGCGGTCCCGGAGGAAACTCAGAACCCGTTGAAGGACAGATAGGTTCCTGGAATGGCGGTGGCACT
>CAJOOT010000151.1 GCA_905236215.1 uncultured Eubacterium sp. | reverse complement strand
CACAGCTCTTGTCAGAGCATTTATAAACGCGCAGAGAAGGAACCTGACCATCACTACAGTGCTTGAACTTGATCTTGAAACAGGAGATCTGTCCGAAAACATTGAGACGGCGGACAGACTTATAAGATCCAGTGATTACCTGGGAGTACTCTCGGACGGCAGGTATTGTGTGTTGTTGTCAAATACGGACAGGGAAAATGCATCAGCCGTTGTCGGTAGATTTGATAATAATGGTATAAAGGCAAAAATACTAAGCGGAAAAGAGATTTTAGGCGCTCTTGATCTTCAAACGGAAGGAATTGCAGGATGAATACTGAGATGATAATGCTCATCATACTCCTTGCCAATACGATGTTTAGTATTATTTATCTGCTGTATGGAGTATTCATCAGACCACGGTTAAAAACAGTCAGGCGTCCGGTTATAAAAGCCATGGCAGTGGGTTCGGAGTTCGACGATGATGAATACAAAACATCCTACGCAGATGAAGTACCTGACCTTATGTTGCCCGGGGAAGATGATGAGGATATATTTATCAAAAAAAAGATCCGCCGTAAATATGTGATGACAGCGATTGTTTTTTTCCTTTTTCCGGTGGGTTCGGAGCTTATATATTTTCTGAGCTGGCTGTTCCGTATAATCTTTTTCAGAAGGGCTGTAGATCTTGAAGATGTAGTGTTCGACAAGTCAAAAAAACGACCACATCACAGAGGAGACGAGGAAAGAGAACGAAATCTGGTACCTCTTGAAGAGGCGTTGGCAGTTACGGACGCTCAAAACCTGAGAAATCTCATGATAAACGTATTAAAAGGTGAGACGGGAGAGACTTTACGCTCTATCGTTCAGGCCTTAAACAGTGACGATTCCGAAACGGCGCATTACGCAGCATCGGTGTTGAGCGATGAGTTAAACGATTTTCGATCCAACGTGCAAACAGTATATAACTACATAGAAGAAAAAGCGGCGGAAGAAGAAGAGCTTAAGGAAAACGCAAAATCCGGTGATAAGGAGAATGTGGACAGATATGAGGAATATATAAATCCGCGTGAATATATCCCTTACGCCAGCGCTCTTATCAAATACATAGCCACTTTTATTTTTCAGCATGTATTTACCGAAATGGAAGAAAAGACATACGCGAGGATGCTTTCGGATGTGGGTGACATAATGTTTGAACATGAGCCGGAGAGTTTGTTAAATGTTCATTATGCTTGGATAAATGATGCGCTTCTTCAGACAGACGAACTTGAGCGTTGTGAAAAATGGGTGTTCAGAGCCTATACTGCGTATCCGGATGATATGGTCGGATATACCGGGCGTATCAAGCTTCATTTCAAGAGAAATGAGAGAGAAGAATTTTTAAAGGTTATGCATGACCTTGAAGAGTCTGATGTAGTGATCGACAGAGAAACACTGGAGCTTATAAGAGCATTCAGGTAGAAGGTGTATAAAATGTTTGAGAGGATGAGCAAATGACGTTTACGCTGTACAACATACTCCAGATTATCTGGATAGGCGTGGCGTATATAGCTTTGACGGTAATAATTCCATCAGCGGTGCTTTACCCGAAGATAAAGCATCTCCCGGGACCGGTCAGAGCTATGATATATGTGATATCCGGAAATTTCTTTATACAAAATGCTGTAAATATACTGGAATTGCTTCACATATCCCACCCGGTTACGCAATGGATATTGCTTATACTGGTAACGGCCAAAGGTATGGCATATACGCGCGGAGTCAAGCTGATATGGTGTATTGAGCAGGTGCTTGAGTATATCAGGAGAGTACTTGTTGGAGTGATGGGAATAAAGACTTTTTTCTCCCTCCTGGCAGGTGCGATTGGACGTGCATTGAAAGCTCTGGGCAGATGGTTTGTCCAAAATGTATTAAAGAATATCATTGAGTGGGGAATTTTCCTTGCGATAATGGGCTTTGCCGTTTATGCTTATGGTCTCAATCAGAACATCAACTACGGCTATACAGCGTCGGATATCATAGTTCATAATTATTGGATCAATGCCCTTTCGGATAACCATATATATGTAGACGGTGTTTATCCTATGGGCTTTCATGCGGTTAT
>CAJOOT010000150.1 GCA_905236215.1 uncultured Eubacterium sp. | reverse complement strand
TTCTTTATTGGTTCTTCAACATTCCCGGCGGCTACGTTTTCTGCGTCGCTATATTCAGTTTCTCCACCGTCGGAGTGCATTTCCTGATAATGCGATTCTTCGCGGTTTTCCCCCATCATCTCAGGATATGCTTCCGTAACTTCAGGTTTTCTTTCTTCAGGCATCGTTTCAATGCCAAAATCATATCCCTTTGGTAGAAAACTCTTGATCTTTTTTTCAAGCTCTTCGTCATTTATCGGCTTGGAGATATAATCGGAAAAGCCAAGATCTATATATTCTTCTCTGGCACCCACCAAAGCATTGGCTGTAACCATTATGACGGGAGTGGCGGCATTCGGGAAGTTGACGCCACGCATGATACGGCTTCTTATCTCGGCAAGTACTTCTCTTCCGCTCATCACAGGCATCATATCGTCAAGGAAGATGATATGATACTCATTCTCCTCAATAAGTTCAAGTGCCTCAGCACCGCTTGATGCAGTGTCAATCTGCATACCACTGTTCTTAAGAAGTCCCGTAAAAACCTTGAGGTTTAAGGGAACATCGTCAACCACGAGAATCCTTGCCTCAGGCGCAAAAAGTTTGGATCTGTATATCTGAGTAATGGGTCCCAATGAACTCTTTTGTGTTACAAAGCGTTCGGAAAGATCTCCGACTTCTCTGTCACCGGTGGCTTTCTGCGGAATATCAGCCGTAAATACAGAACCCGTACCATAACTACTGGTGACTGTGATATCTCCTCCCATAGCCCGCGCGAGTCGTCTGGATATGTTGAGCCCGAGTCCGCTGCCTTCTATATTTTTGTTAATGTCGGTATCAACTCTTTCAAATGATCCGAATATCTTCTCAAGATTCTCTTCTTTGATTCCGATACCGGTATCCTCTACCCTGATACGAAAGGTAAACGTTCTCTCTCCCGACTCATCTTTTTTGTCGTTGAACTTTTCAAAGCTCACCGTAACAGTTCCGCTGTGAGTGTATTTAATTGCGTTGGTAAGGAGATTAACTGCTATCTGACGCACCCTGGTTTCATCGCCCAGAATGTCGGAAGGCAAAGTGGGGTCATTTTTAAAAACAAGTTTTAAATGTTTCTGATCTGCCCTTGTTTTAGCCATCACAAAAAGATCGCTAAAGAACGAAGATGCCTCATAATTTACCGGAGTGATGTCCATTCCTCCGGATTCGATCTTTGAGAAGTCCAAAACGTCATTTATAAGGGATAAGAGAGAGTGCGCCGAAACGTCGACATTATCAGCATATTCTTTAATCTGAATACTCTGAGTCTCTCTTCGGATCATCGTATTAAGTCCAAGAATAGAATTGATGGGCGTGCGAATCTCATGAGACATATTTGCCAAGAATCTGCTTTTAGCCTCATTCTGAGCCTGCGCTTTTTCCTTTTCGTCCACCGCCTTGCGCAACTGAATTCTCTCATACTCAAGGCTCTGCCTCAAAAGCTTGGCATTTTCCGCAAGAATACCAGAATTCTCCGAAACTATCATCCTGACATGAACAGCAGATATGAGCACAGCATACATGACCGTGCCCACTCTTAAGAACATACACATATCTCCCACGTGTATGGAGAACATACGAATAAAATCCATGATATTGGTCACGCCAAGGATGGTAATGGCCACCAAATCCAACACATACACTCCTTGATTGCCTTTAACCCTCATTCTAAGGAGCTTTGCCAGAATCGTTACAAAAGCAAGAAGCATAAATGCATATGCAAACCAACGCATTTCCATAAAGTCCATAACATTGGTCAGCTGCAATACTATCTGTACGCCTATGTTGATAAAGGACAAAAGAAGAAACAGCGAAAACGGCTTATCCTCATTATCCGAAAATCTTTTACGATAATACAGAAGAATAAAAATCGGAGCAATCATAACCGTCAGGAACATTTGCACGGAATACATGACGGTATGCCCCAGGAATATCGGCAAAATCTTGGTCTCTATAAGCAATATGAAAGAAATGATAAGAAGAAATAAGCCCAAAAATTCCATGCCATGACCGCCTTCGCGAGAGATTCCCTGCATGGCACACAAAATCAAAAACATCACGCCGATAGCCATTACCACTACCACCATGGCGAGATTCGGTATCTGTTCCTTTATAACCTGAAGAATAACAGCATCTCTAAATCCCACGCTAAAAGGCGTCACACATGATGCGAAGTCTGCATAATGAGACTGAAACGTGATTCTGATTTCTTTTCCCGCTGAGTTTTTGGGAAGATTTACGAAATTGATAACGGACCCGGGTGTGTGTCCGAAAAGAAGTTTATAGTCGGTGCCGAAAGTATAGATTTCAACCCCGTCCACTTCTACGATGACGGTCTTATCGGCCGAAAGAAAAGACATGGTATATCCCTGATAACCCTCGGGAATAGTATTTCTAAGGACTATTTTTTCTCCCGGGTCGGATGTACCGTAATAAGGCAGGCTTTCTATAGTGTCCCATTCCCCATCTTCATGCATTATTACCCAGCCGTTGGAAAAATCATAAACCGGCTCATTTATAGCCGTAACGTCAGTAACCTTAAAGGCAAGCACAACAAACACTACTATCAAAGTAGCAACAATCACCGTAGTCCACCCCAATGACTGAAAGATCTTTTGATTGTTTTTTATACTTTTCCAAATTTTTCCGGCCATTGCATTTCCCCCCGGATAATACTGTCAAAAAGCCATAACTCTATCTGGGAAATTCCCCATTCTAATCCGAAATTTCTCCTTCAAAAACTGTAACAGCCGGTCCTGTCATATATACATGTCCGTCATTTTCATTCCAGTTGATTACAAGTTCCCCACCCAGGATACTGACCGTAACCGTTCTGTCCGTAAGCTTGTTAAGGATACAGGCAACCACACTGGCACATGCGCCGGTACCGCACGACATAGTCTCTGCGCTGCCCCTTTCCCAGACTCTCATAGAAATATTATGTTTATCTTTAACTTTCACAAATTCGGCATTTACCCTCTCGGGAAACAAAGATGCATTTTCAATAAACGGACCATACTTCTCAATGGGAAAATTATCTGTATCATCCACAAAAAATACAGCATGTGGATTTCCCATGGACACACAAGTCATCTTCAAATGCTCTGTATTTACCATAATATCTTCATCTACCACGGGCGACTTTTGGCTGATAACGGGAATATCACACGGCTCAAGAACGGGTTCTCCCATATCCACGCGAACCGTATCCACCTTTCCGTTTTCTGTATGAAGCTTTAGATATTTGATGCCGGAAGCCGTTTCTACCGATACCTCCGTCTTGTCAGTAAGGCCGTTATCATAGACGTACTTTCCTACGCATCTGATGCCGTTTCCGCACATCATAGCCCGTGAGCCGTCTGCATTATAAATGTCCATCATAAAATCCGCCGTTTCCGACGGTCCTATCAGTATAAGTCCGTCCGAACCTATTCCAAAGTGCCTGTCACTCACCTTTTTTGACAATTCGGAACGGGCATCGACATCTCCCACATTCTCCTCAAACAAGTTAACATATACATAATCGTTTCCGGTACCGTGCATTTTAGTAAATTTCATAAGTTCTTAACCTCATCATAGGGAAGTTCTCCCCCGTATATATCAAGTGCGCTTCCAATGGTGTAATCAACCCTGCCTTTTCCGGTTGCGCGTATCAGTTCTATATCTTCAACAGAGCGAATTCCACCTGCATATGTGACCGGAATCCCTTCATATTCCGAAAG
>CAJOOT010000149.1 GCA_905236215.1 uncultured Eubacterium sp. | reverse complement strand
TTATGGAGACGATGTAAGTAAGACATCAAAGTAATCAGTTGAAGTTGATCTGGTTAAAGCGGATTGCGAATGTCATAAAATGTCATAAAATAGCATTTACATTCAAAAACCGATTGACTTATATATCGGTAATATGTTATTATCCATAGGTATGCCGCTCGGCGAGGCTAGTTAAGTCTGTCCAATTTTAGGATGGCGCCACAGCCGGCGAGTAATGATAGAAGGAGGTACAGCTGATGTACGCAGTTATTGCAACCGGCGGAAAGCAGTACAAGGTTTCCGAAGGCGATATCATTACCATTGAAAAGCTTGGAGAAGCTTTAGGCGAAAAGGTCGTTTTTGATCAGGTCCTTGCAGTATCCGACAATGGAATGAAGGTGGGTACTCCCGTAGTTGAGGGTGCTACCGTTGATGCCACGGTCGTAGATGAAGGACGCGCCAAGAAGGTCATCGTCTACAAGTACAAGAGAAAAACCGGTTATCATAAGAAGAACGGCCACAGACAGTCGTTCACAAAAGTACAGATCGACAAGATCAATGCCTAAGATTATATGACGGAAGTTACTTTTATCAAAGACAAAAAAGATTTGTTGTGCGGCTTCAAATCGGAAGGCCATACAGGATATGGAGACAAAGGAGAAGACATTGTTTGTGCGGGTATTTCTGCACTTGTCATCAATTCAGTTAATTCTATGGAACGCCTTACCACAGCTGATCTTAATGTCACATCCAATGAGATAGAAGGACTTATTGAATGTCAGATTGAAGGTTATGATGACAATGATGTACAGCTGCTTCTAAAATCGCTTGAACTCGGTTTGCAGCAGATTAAGAAGCGCTATGGTGAGAAATTCATCAGAATTGAAAAAAAGGAGGTGTGAACTGATATGCTTAGCATGGAACTTCAGTTTTTTGCACATAAAAAGGGTGTAGGCTCCACGAAGAACGGTCGTGATTCAGAGTCCAAGCGCCTTGGTGCCAAGAGAGCGGACGGCCAGTTCGTTACCGCAGGCAACATCATCTACAGACAGCGTGGTACAAAGATCCATCCGGGTCTCAATGTAGGTCGTGGAGGCGACGATACATTGTTTGCTACAGCTGACGGAGTGCTTCGTTTCGAGAGAAAGGGAAGAGATCGTAAGGTCGCTTCTGTTTATCCTTCGGAAGCACACTAAATAGGTTTTTTGCGGCCTGTCGGTTTATTCCGGCAGGCTTTACTATTATTTTTTATCAATAGTTACATTTAGTTTACATAATATTCATATGTATATTTTTTAGAGGTATTGATATGTTTGCCGACAGAGCAAAAATTATAATTAAGTCCGGAGACGGAGGAGATGGTCATGTTTCGTTTCGCCGCGAAAAATACGTCCCGAACGGCGGCCCTGACGGCGGAGACGGTGGGGATGGCGGAGACGTTGTATTTGTTACGGACGAGGGTTTAAATACCCTTACGGATTACAGGCATAGAAGAAAGTTTGCTGCCGAGAACGGAAAGGAAGGAGAAAAGCAGAACCGACATGGTAAGTCCGGCGCTGATATAGTGCTTAAGGTACCTCCCGGAACCGTTATAAAAGAAGCCTCATCAGGCCAGGTTATTGCAGATCTATCCGGAGATAACAACAGACAGGTGGTTCTGGAAGGCGGAAAGGGTGGCCTTGGCAACCAGCATTTTGCCACAAGCCGTATGCAGGCTCCCAGATATGCCAAGCCGGGTACACCCGGAATCGAACTCGAAGTTCAGCTTGAGCTTAAGGTTATTGCAGATGTAGGTCTTGTTGGCTATCCGAACGTTGGTAAATCTACATTACTTTCAAATGTTTCAAATGCCAATCCAAAAATTGCCAATTATCATTTTACCACTTTGGATCCAAATCTTGGAGTAGTTGAAGTTGGAGAGGGGCAGTCCTTTGTTATGGCTGATATCCCGGGTCTTATCGAAGGTGCCTCCGAGGGCGTAGGGCTTGGATTTGATTTCCTAAGACATATTGAAAGAACAAGACTTATTATTCATATCCTGGATGCCTCCGGATCTGAAGGAAGAGATCCTATTGAAGATTTTTATTCAATAAATCATGAACTTGAATCCTATAATTCGGATATGGTCAACAAGCCACAGGTAATTATCGCCAACAAAATAGATATTATCGATGATCATGGTGAAGAGATTGTTGAAAAACTAAAAAAAGAATTTTCTGATCGTGATGTCAGTATTTTTCCAATCTCTGCAGCCACCGGAGAAGGAATTCGAGATATGCTTTTTGGGGTTTATAACCTGCTTCAGAAGATGGATAATACTCCGGTTATCTTTGAGCAGGAATATTTTCCGGAAGACCATGTATTTGAAGATGATCCTTTCACGGCAGGCTACAATAAAGACGAAGATGTATATTTTGTCGAAGGCCCGCGCATAGAGAAGATGCTTGGATATACTCATCTTGAATCCGAAAAAGGTTTTCTGTTTTTCCAGCGTTTTATGAGGGAAAACGGTATATTGGATATACTTATGAAGGAGGGGCTTGAAGAAGGCGATATAGTACGTGTTTGCGGTCTTGAATTTGAATATCTGGATGACATGTAGAGTTTTTTTGCAGTATTGAGTTGTGATTTTATGTTGGATGGTGATTTTTCATGAAAAAAATCGGAATTTTCGGAGGTAGTTTTGATCCGGTACATCTCGGGCATACCAGAATAGCCGAAAGTGCGCTGAATGAGCTTAATTTGGATAAAGTTATAATTATTCCCGCAGCTGATCCTCCACACAAAAAAGGAAAGCTTAGTCTTGATGCGCATAGTCGTATATCCATGCTCCACAAAGCCATTGAAGGCAAAAAAGGTCTTGAGATATCAACTATGGAGATTAAGCGAGGCGGTGTAAGCTATTCCTACCTTACCGTAGAGGAGCTTCGTAAAGTTTATCCGGAAGATGAACTCTATTTCATAATAGGATATGATTCTCTAATTGATTTTAAAGAATGGAAGAATCCTGACTACATTGCAAGTGAATGTATACTTGCAGTAGCTATACGAGGTAATGAACCTGATGATGATTTAAATAAGATGTCTGATGATATCAGAGCTTCTTATGGCGCTGATATAAAATATCTTAAGTGCCCTTGGACAAATATTTCATCACATAAGATCAGAGAGTGTTTCAAAAACGGTAATATTGATGAAATTCGCGAATATATGGATAAGAATGTCATAAAGATGATTGAAGATAACGGATATTATAAAGAACAGCAGAAAAAAACGATTTTTGAAAATAACACATCATACTATGTCAATCTAGAGGAAAAGCTAAAAGAAAAGCTGGATGTTCAAAGATATGCGCACACGCTTGGCGTTGCCTATACTGCGACGGCTCTTGCTATGCGATACGAGCAGTCTGTAGACGATGCAATGCTTGCCGGATTGCTGCATGATTGCGCTAAATGCAATTCTGATAATGAAAACATCAAGCTGCTTGAGGACAGGGGACTTGAGATTACCGAGGCTGAATACAAGAATGCCCAACTTGTCCACGCAAAAGCGGGTGCTGTTCTTGCAAAAGAAGAATATGGAGTAGACGACGAAAATATCCTGGCTGCAATTCGTACACATACAACCGGAGCGCCGGGAATGACAATGCTTCAGAAGATTATATATGTAGCAGATTATATAGAACCTGCCAGGACAAAACCAAAACATCTTGATGAACTTCGCAAAATAGCATTCACTGACCTTGATGCAGCTGTTGCGTTGATACTTAAGAGTACTCTGGAGTATCTTAAAAAGACAAAGAAACCGATAGATCCCACTACACAGGAAACCTTTGAATACTATGATACGATCAGATTCGAATAGAATGTGAATATATCATACAGAACGGAGAAAACATGACAGATTTAGACTCTAAAAACAAGCTCAGTATTATATACAAAGCTCTTGATTCAAAAAAAGCGGAAGATATTGTGATGATAGATATCACAAAACTAACACCGGTGGCCGATTATTTTATTATTGCTTCCTGCACTAATGAAAGCCAGCTTTTGGCTTGCGTGGAAGAAGTAGAGAGAAAGTTGCGAGACAGTGGTGTTAATACGCCCAAGTCGGAAGGCAGAAGAGGTTCCGGCTGGATATTATTGGATTGCCTGGACGTAATCGTACATATTTTTTTGACAAATGAACGAGAGTTTTATGATATCGAAAGAATTTGGGCAGATGGTAATAAAGTATTCCCAGATGAACTTTCGGAAGAATAATTTGTTAAATCCGATATAATAAATCCCGACATGGCCGTAATGATCATCGTCGGGATTTTGGTATATGTAGATGTAGGTAAAGTAAAGCGCACCGTATTATCTGTAAAAACGTAAAACACCTATAACTTTTCCTAAAATGGCAACATCGTCTAAAATAATAGGATCCATATTGTCATTTTCAGGCTGAAGTCTTATATGTCCTTCTTCTTTATAAAATGTCTTAACAGTGGCTGAATCATCTACAAGAGCCACAACCATATCACCGTTTCTTGCCGTATTGCATTGTTCGACAATGATAATATCCCTGTCTAAAATACCTGCATTAATCATACTTTCACCTTTAACCTTCAACATAAAGGTTTGAGCATTAGGCATAAAATCTGAAGGGATAGGGAAATAATTTTCTATATTTTCGTTGGCTAAAATAGGTGAACCTGCAGCCACCTGTCCTACCAGAGGAACATTAACCACCTCTCTGCGTGTAAGATTAAATGTATCATCGTTAATCTCTATAGCACGCGGCTTCGTAGGGTCTCTGGTGATATATCCATTCTTTTCGAGTGTTTCAAGATGAGAATGTACGGAAGAGGTGGACTTTAGTCTGACAGCATCACATATCTCTCTGACGGTGGGAGGGTAGCCCTTCTGAAGAAGCTGTTCTTTTATGAATTCAAGTATTTCCTGCTGTTTGGCGCTAATCTTTCCTTTTGACATATTCATTCTCCTTTCGAGTAGGTATTCGTACGATACGCCAGAACGTTTGTACGAATTTAATCTATTATATCATGTGCAGGAATATAAAGCAAACATATATTCCGAAAATTTGTTCGAAAAAATCCTTGACAAACATTCGTTCGAGTGATAACATCGAGATACAAACAGTTGTTCGGAAAATATGTTCGATAGTATATTTTAAGGAGAGATACTTATGAAGGACAGATTCATGGATATAAGAATAAACACACATTCAGCTCAAACCAAAGTCAGGATATCTTATCCCCGACATATATCTGTCAAAAGGAGTCCGATTATCCTTTTTGTAATTACTGTATCTATGATATTTATCCTTGCGGGAGGAATTTTGGTACATGCAAATACTATAGGAACCGAGTCGATTTCCAAGTATTATACATCAATTATGATAGAGCAAGGACAGAGTCTTTACGATATAGCGTCAGAACATATTACAGATGGTTACGATTCCATTGATCAATATATTGAAGAGATTTCTTTTATAAATCGAATTGAGGATACAAATGAGATTCATGCCGGACAATACATATGTATTCCATATTATAAATGACACAAGATTATACACCGCCTAAAAGGCTATGGTTTTTCTTGTACTTTTATAAATATTCTTTTAAAAAGGTATCGTGGAAAGTATCCGGATATGTAGTATTTTTACGTTAAAGAAGGATTTAACGCATAAATATATATTAGTCTGTACTCTCACCGGTGGTTGTTTATATGGTCAAGACTCGCTCGCGAGTCTTGCGCGCCGGATTCGGGTCTGCTTCAGCAGACAAATTCCTGTCCGAATCCGTGCGCATCCTCG
>CAJOOT010000148.1 GCA_905236215.1 uncultured Eubacterium sp. | reverse complement strand
GCCAGAGAACTGGCGTGCTTCATATGGGGAATGATGACTGGCAACATCCACACAGTGCTTGCATAACACCGCAGAGGCCCAGATTTATTCCACGGTGCATTGACAAACGGGGCCCATCCCCCTGCACCCTCAAAAAGCGCCGTGATGGAAAAGAAAAATGCCCTTTGGCAACACGGCTGACCAGTGTAGCAGGGGGATAACCCATTTATCAATGCCTTTCGCGGCATAAAACCCGCTCTTTCGCTAATGTCTCTTAACTTCCTAGAGTTTTTAACCCTCATTGAATATCAGAGTCTTTTGAGCGGATGAACACAATGGTTTCATCCGCTGTTTTATTGCTGAGTGATATGCTTCAAGCACTTCTTATATTCAAGATATTTTCTTTTGACCGCCTGCTTTTAAGGCTCATTATCATGCGGCGGTTCCTGCTTTTGCTTTTCGGGCGCCGCCAAAATCTGCCGCCTTATTATCTGCTTATCCTGGCTGATCGTTTTTTGCCGCGTCTTATTCTTCCTGTGGTTTTCTGGTCATTTCTTTTTCGATTTTCTCCATCATGATCCTGCTTAGATCTGAACTGATCTCTCTTGCCTTCTTATGAACGTACTCCGAGTTTATATCAAAGGCTTTCAGTATCGTTTTCTGTGTGGCAGTAATCGCATAATCAGGATTGTATTCATTATCTGCGCCTTTCAGTAACTCGATCTTTTCCAGTTCTTTTAATGCAGCCGGTACTGTCATAAAGTTCCGCTTCTTCTCAGTTCTTTCCGATTCTTCCTTCAACAGTCTGTAGATTCTGTTGCGGATGATCGTTGCCACAAAACCGATAAAGATCTTGGCATCATAGGCTTCGTTTGAATACACTCTTTCACTTTTTGCCCCAAGATATGACTTGTCTGCCCTGAAGGTCTTTTCCGACAGGTCTCTGCTTTTATACAGGGTCAGGGCATCCGCTGCGCTCATCTTCTCCGAAGTAACGATCGCAAAGTATCCGCATAATCGGATCTCTTTGTTTATGACATCCGTTTTTTCCATTGCTGACATGAATTTCTCATCTTCCTGTCCTTCATGAAAGAAAAACAGATCAAAGTACTTCTGATAAGCCTTGCCGGGACGAACCTGCTCTCCCATACATTCTTTCAGAAGCTTTGCCATACAATCGATCCTGCTTTCAAGATTCTCCCTTTCTGCCGCTTTTCTGCCGTCATCATAGAAAATATGGAAATAGCGCTGTTTGTCATCGGATGCATATAATTCATGTTTTACAGTGATTCCGCTTACTTTATACGAACGGATAGAGTTCTTCCTGTCGTTTTCAAATGTCCCCTGCACATCAAGGATAAGGCTGCTCACAAGTTCTTTCATTCCTTTGACCATGATCACGAAAGAATATCCGTTTTCATCCATGAAAGCGATGTTCTCTTTGCAGAAGCAGCCCCGGTCCAAAATGAATCCGACATGTTCATAGCCATAGCTCTTTGCCTTTTTTAATGTATACTGCAGCTGCGAGACATCCACAATGCTTCCGGGATAGGCTTCATAGAACAGAGGTTCACTGTTTGTTTGATCATAGGCGATCGAATAATTGAATATCTCTTCTTCAAGATGCTGCTTGGCATGACCAAGCTCAACGATATCTATATCACCAGCCTGAGAGATCTTGTTTGTGGAGTCATAGGAGATATAGATCTTCTCACGGTGATCTCTTTTCTCGTTCCATTCATTCAGAAAGCGTATACGCTGATCAACAGTAATATCCTGCAGGAAATCCGATACCTTGGAATCGCTGAATATAGACATGTCATCTGTAAACAGCGCATGGTTATAGGCATAATCCGGATAATACTGTCCCGCATTGTCTTCCGTAATGATGGAATAGGCAGCCAGATCAAGAAAGAGTCCCGCATCCTTTCCGATGATCCGGGCGATCATCTCATCCAGATGATATTCAGATATGATCTTGTCTATCACGATGAAAGCACCGATGTGAAGGCATCCGCTTCTAAAGCGTCCATCCTTTTCCAAAGGAAGCAGTTCTCTGGGGAAATACTTTAAGAATTTCTCGTTAGGATACATGAAACCCGGCTGGTCAGGGACCAGTTTTCCGATACAGGTTCTTTTAGGTGTATTGTACTTTTTGGCCTTATCGTAGACTCTGCCGTATTCATAGTAGACATAGGGGACACCATTGATCGTTTTAATGGTGGTGTTGCCGGCGGTATCAGGTATTTTGACAGTGCAGCCAAGGTACATAAGGCCCTCCTTATTAAGGGTTATATAACCCTTAATAATTATACCTCATTTCAGAGAAAAAGTGCTGGAAAACACGTATTTTTCAGCACTTTTTGAAGATTCTTTGGGTATCATCACGAGTGAGGGTTAATTTTTTAGGAAGTTAAGATTAAACAATCGAGATTGGAGACAAATCGTTGAT
>CAJOOT010000147.1 GCA_905236215.1 uncultured Eubacterium sp. | reverse complement strand
GAGAGAGTGGGATTCGAACCCACGCGCCCAAAAAGGACGACCGCATTTCGAGTGCGGCTCGTTATGACCACTTCGATATCTCTCCATGCCTTAACGCAACCTAGATAATACCATATTTGTAAAGGCAGCGTCAATTATTTTTAATCGGGTAGAAGAAATCCGGATAATCTTTTTTACTGGCGTGGCATATGTTACAATTAACCGGTAATGACGATATATACATTGTAGGGAATTATCACGACAATGTATTGAAGCTTACAACCAACAGGGAGGAGAAATTATGTCAACTAAAAGATTCGAGGGACGTTCTTTGGTGATTACATTTGCGGCGGTTGTATTTATGTTTATTCTTGCCGCACCTACAGATGTCGGGGCTGCAGCCAAAAAGACACTTTCTTTTAATCAGACAGTATCTGTCAAAGTAACAGGCGCTCAAAAATACACTTCAACCAAGAAGAAAATAGCCACAGTGACCAAAAAAGGGAAGGTCACTTCAAAGAAAAAGGCCGGTACCTGCTATATCAAAATAAAGACCAAAAAGGGAAAGACCCAAAAGGTCAAGATTACAGTCAAGGCACCTGCGTTAGGAAATACAGCATATAACCTAAATCAGGGCGATCGGGAGTATCTTAAGTGGAAATATATTCCCGCAAAGACCAAAAAAATCACATATACCTACAGTTCCTCCAATCAGGCGGCTGTTGCTGTAGATGGAAATGGAGAAATATATGCCCAGGCACCGGGCGAAAGTGCTGTTATTACTGCCATAATGAATGTCAAATACAAAGACGGCAGCAAGGGATCTTATACAGCGAGATGTACCGTGACTGTAAAAGGATCTGCAAATAATAACAACAACGGATCTTCTCAGGGAGGCGGAGATTCCGGCGGAAGTGATACTGTATACACAAACGATTATCTGCGACGTGTAACATTTGGCAACACGGGATACAACTCAACCACATCTTCAGAGACAGAACTCGAATTTACCGGTGGTCAGAATGCATCATCGGTCCTCGGGCAGAAGGCTTTTGAGAAGACAGAAGGGATGAATATATTTAACAGGCCCGGCGGAAGTGATGCTGTAGAAGTAGATGGGAAGTGGTACTATTTCCTTGCAGATACATGGAACAATCGTGTACTAATGAAGATATTTTATTCCGCGCCTACGGGAAAAGATCAGCAGGCTGTGGATTTTGAGCCGGACCTGGTTTTAGGGCAAAGTAGTTTTGATGAGGCATCGACAGGATATGGTCTTAATCAAATGAACTGGCCTATTGATGTGGATGCATATTACAATGATGCTACCGGTATTTTCCGACTCTATGTGGCAGATACAAATAACAACCGGGTTTTGGTCTATAATGAAATTCCCAGCCAAAACGGTCAGGCGGCAGTAGGCAGTATCAACTGGTACGGCAGTGACAGGACAAACAATAGTAATGCCATTAGCTGGCCATGGAATGTGGCGACCACTGAAGGGTCAGGATCATCCGAAGGAAAGCTTATTATAACATCTACGGAAAGCGGAAAAGTGCATTTTTGGAATACTCTTCCCACAGAATTCGACGATACATATAAGAGCTCGACAGAGGCTTGCGACTTTACCCTTAAGTTCGGGTCGGGCTCCACACCCAGAACCATAGTTACAAACGGTACATCGCTTATCATAGGTGATGAGAATGTAAATTATATAGATGATGAAGGCAAGACACATAAAGGAGCCGGAATGTATATTTACAACAAATTTCCCTCAGGTGCGGATTCCAGGCCGGATCTTGTGATAGCTTCAAATGACTATAATCAAGGGGAAGACAGGAAGGAGCGCTCCATGACCGGATATTCTGCCGGGGTATATCTTGAGGGAGGAGGGTTATTGCTTTCCCACAACTGTTCTTTGTATATCTGGAAGGACGGAAAGATAAAAAGTGCCACGGATTATGCGGATATTTATTTTAACAACATAAATGCTCCCATGAGCGCATTAAGAGGGCAGTTTGACGACTTTGGCGCCAGTGATGCATATACAAAGGATTACTTTATAAACGGAGGCGCGGTAGGATCTGTTACCAATGTTGGGGGAACCGCCCTTGTGGTAGGATCTAACGGAAACAGGATACTCGGATATACGGCAGATGATCTGAAAAGCCTTAAAGTTTCGACTCCCGGAACGGGTATAGGAAAACCTTCCTTCTACTACGGAAGCACAGGAGAAGATACGGACAGGTTTGATGAGGTACAGATTTCATCAGATTATCAGTTCTTTAATCCAACAACTGCTACGGACGGAACTCATCTTGTGGTATGTGACGATCTGCAAAACCATCTGTACCTCTACAAGAATCTTCCATCGGATAGTGGAGCCGTTCCTGATGTGACATATTGCTTTACCATTCCGCCTACAGATGCATGTTTTACCGAAGATGGGAAACTTGTTGTGGTAACCAGGACATCCAATCAGCGATCCTATATCATGGTATGGAACAGCTTCCCCGAAGACGGAAGGAAGCCGGATACGCTGATTTTGGGAAAAGCGGGAACCGTTACTCTGGAGCAGACGCTGTCTGTATGGGCGGATAAAGACTATTTCTACATTTCCACCAATGGGAAGACATACCTGTATCGGGACATACCGGCCGAAAGCGAGGCGCCTTTGTATACGATAGATCATTATGCAGAAAATATCTGCTCCAATGATAAATATATAGTTGTTTCCGGACTTGGATCGGATCAGAATAATAATTCCGAGGCCTGTGCCTATATATATGAGAAGAGCAAACTTCCGGAAGGTGCAGATACTGCTCTCTTAGGTACTGTCAACAGGGTGAAAGGATATGAGGATACAGCTCTTCGGAATCTTATGGCTACCGACAAGGTGATCATAGATAAGAGTAACCGTCTGTATGTAGGAGATATTCAGTGCTCCAGGGTTCTTATATGGAACGATTTAAAGGATGCTCTTGTTGATGATGAAACAACGAAGTTATCAAAAGCAGCTCCGGATACGGTTCTTGGAGGAGAAAAAGAAACAGAGGATAATGAAAGTTCGGGTTACAGTGAGTTCGATCTCTTAAAGGCAGCAGGATATCCGGAAACGGGAGATTCCAATAACTGCCGTCCTGTGCGTGCCACCAACAGCGATACAATGTTTATGCCAAGAGATCTTTGTTTTGACGGAAGGAATTTATGGGTCGGAGAATTCAAGTTTTCCGGAAGACTCTTGAGATTTGAAGGAAAATAACACTCCGTAGGATATGTGAAAAAGAATTTACGATACAAAGAGACTTGTCACCAATACTACAGGTACATTACACATATTCACGCAAAAATGAAAAAAGATGCAGTAGAAGACCGCCGACGGGATGCCGGAGGTCTTCTCTTTTTTAAAGAGCAATCCCAGCAATAGGCCAAAAAGAAAGGCATAGACAGATTGAACGGGATTCATGTGGAATATGCCGAAAAGAGCAGCCTGAATCAGGTTTGCCGCCCAAAACGGTATGGGTACAAATCTCATAAAAATCCAAAGTATTACCCCTCGAAAGCAGATTTCTTCCATGAGCGGAGCAACGATCAGCGTAAGTATCCATGGTAGGACAGAACTATCTGACTCATAGCCTGCATTAGACAGCATGGAATCATAGGAGACCATGGTTTCGGGAGAGATGAACCTTATCACAAGAAGAGCAATATAGGTGATAGTGTAGAAAAGTACTGCCATCCCCAACAGCCTTAGGAGCTTTTCTTTTTCCGGTTTTATATTTGTGAACATAATTTTATCATCCCATTATCTTTATCAGATAGTCTGCACGATTTTTCCAGGTGTGAGATCCTGCAGCGGTTTCATATCCGTGTAAAGCTGTACGCAACAGCTGCTCCGGTTTACATAATGCATTATCAATTATCTTTGGTATATCATCTATATGGTCAAGAGAAAATGTCAACAGATCATCCTTAGGAGAAAGCACTTCTTGAAGGTATGGTGAAAGATCTGTTAAAACAGCGCTCTTACACATCATACCTGAGAAGATCCTGTCATGAGCTCCGTCTTTAAACCAGGGCATAATGTTTAAGGTGATTTTACTCTGCTTCATATAGGAAAGGCATTTTACGGTATTTACCTGGCCTGTCACCGTCATAAGGTCCGGGCGTTTGGTATCGATTTTTTCCCAATCCTTTCCCACGAAAAGCACCGGAATGCCGGAATCAAGAATCACAGAAGCTATTTGGTTTCTGAATGTGCTGCGTATGTAAAGATCGATAAAGAGCATTCCGCGCATGGCGGATATGGCATCGCCTATTGTTGCATCGGGGAATTCCCTAAGAATTGCTTCCTTAAATGCAATGTCAAGAGGCTTATCCGTGTTTTTTAGAAGATCATCTGTAACAGCCATATAGAAATCCCGATATTCGGGTTCTGCCTTGGAGAGTCTGTCGTTTATGTTATCAAGCGAAACGTAGTTTGCGGGAAAAACCAGATTATATGGCCTGTCTCCGAAGGGAATGTTAGAGTAAAAACTATCGGCTGATTCATTGTCTGTGTCATACAGATCTTCAAAAGACCCTGCAAGTGGCATAAAATGCAGATTTTTTAGGTGAGGATAGTAATTCTTCATGAAAAGAAGGTGTTCTCTGTCAACAGTGAAAATATGCATTTTCGGAGATGCTGTCATAAGCTGGGAGTAGTAATACAGTGGGTGATCCACGATTATATTAAATACCGGAAGGGAAAGTTCATCGAAAACATTGCCGCCGTCTTTTCCCAAAAACTGCTCTTCTCCACTTAGCCCGATAAAATTGAAGGTAACAACAAGTGTCTTTTCCGGTAGGGCAAAATCCCGTATCTGAAGAGAGCTTTCCCCGTTTTTAAGCGAATGATCAATATCAACAAAAAGGACATCTGCTCCGTTTTCTTTAAAGTGATAAGCAAGCTGCCTGGAGAAAAACGTGAGTGTTTCCACGGCGTTTTTGAAAAAAATGATACGGGTGTAATACATCAGAAGTCCTTTCATGAATATGGATCATCGAAGATTTTTGAGTAAATGTAATGATCGCGCCAGCTGTCGCCTATCATGGCATATTTGCGGCAGAGTCCTTCATATTGGAATCCCAGTTTTTCGGCAAGACGGATGGAAGGAGTGTTGTCGGGCATGATCATGGCTGTGACACGATGCATAGCAAACTCGTAGACCAGTGCATCCAGAGTAGCACTGATAGCCTCCCGGGCATAGCCACATCCGGTCATGGATTTATCAAGCCTGTAGCCGATCTCACATGATGAATAGGGAAGACCGTATATATGAGAAAAGCTGACGGTACCGATTATCTGACCCGGCAAAGAGCGCAGATATATCCAGTATCTGATAATGCTTGATCTTAGATAGCCCTTGTATTCGGCATCAAGAAGGGCTTCCATATGGCTTTTTTTGTAGAAATCGGCTGAATGTACAGGCTCACTGGGAGCGAAGAAGTCTCGGTTTCTGACGAAGAAATCAAGGACTTCGTCGGCTATTGAGCCGTCCTCGATGCGTAGAATCAGTCGATCGGTTGTATATTGCATATTCATGAGACAATTATAAAAAGACGGGTTTTTTCCGTCAAGTGATGCCACATGACCAGCATTATAAGCCGGGTAATTAAGTTGACGCAAACCATAAAAAAAGATACGATAAAGGAGACTTTGTTTTGTGATTATCATAAGGGGAAAAATTCATGAGGATGAAAAAAATAACCGGTGTTGTTATGGCGGTAGTCATGGCATTTGCACCGGTGGGAAATATCTCATGGGCGGGTGATGTATATTCCATAGCTGAGTCCGATCGTCCCAAAACGGAATATGTAACGATAGATTTTGCGGGAGACTGTGCTCTCGGAAAGCTTCAGCTCTACGGTTATGATGGCACTGTCAACGCATATTATGACAACAGGGGTGCCGACTACTTTATGGATGGTGTAAAGAGCGTATTTGAAAGTGATGATTTGACCCTGGTGAACTTGGAGTGTGTCCTTACCAATGAAACAAAACGAGTGGTCAAGACATTCAACATCAAGGGCTCACCAAAGTATACCTCTATATTGACCAAGGGCTCCATAGAGGCTGTCACTCTGGGAAATAACCATTCTGCGGATTATGGAACAAAGAGTCTTTCCGATACCAAAAAGGCATTGAAGAAGGACGGCGTGAAATATGCGATTAATGACAAAGTCGGAATGTATAAGACTGAAAGTGGAATAAAGATAGGATTTGTAAGTGTCAGCCTTTTGGGCAAGATGAAATCATCAGAAGATTACATTTTCAACGGGATCAAAAAGCTTAAGAAAAAGGGAGCGGATCTTATACTGGTTCTTCCCCATTGGGGAATAGAGCGCCAGTATTACCCCGAAGCCTATCAGCAGAAGATAGCGCACAAGGCCATAAAAAACGGAGCCGATGCCGTGATTGGCTGCCATCCCCATGTACTTCAGTCCATGGAAGTATATAAAGGAAAGATGATATGCTACAGCTTGGGAAATTTTTGTTTCGGAGCAAATAAGAATCCGTCGGACAAGGATTCGATGATATATCGTCAGACATTCCGATTTGTTAATGGAAAGCTCGATGAGAGCAAGGATGCATTTGATGCCGTATTTTATGCATGTTCATTGAGCTCTCACAGTGGATATAATGATTACAGACCAAGGCTGCTCAAGGGCAGTGAAAAAAAGCGTGTGATAAACAAGATGAATAAGCTGTCTAAACCATACAGCAGCCTGAAGATTAAAAAGAACGGAAAGATCAAGTATTGAAGGGGGATACAAATTATGAAAGAACTGACACTTAATTTTGACGAAGAAAATAAAAAAATGACAGCGGAGCTTTCCGGCAGGATAGATGCAAACAATGCCATAACGCTGGATACGGAGCTAAATGATTATTTTGAAAAAAAAGCTCCTGAAAGCGTCGTTATAGATCTTAAATATCTTGAATATGTATCAAGTGCGGGGCTGAGAGTGTTTTTAAAACTCCAGAAAAAATGCAGGAATTTGAGACTCATCAATGCTTCGGCAGATGTATACGAGATATTCAGCGTGACCGGATTCAGCGAGATCATGAATATAGAAAAAGCACTCAGGGATATAAGTATCGATGGTCTGGATATAATATCACAGGGTATGATGGGCGAAATATACCGCCTGACAGATTCGGAGATAGTCAAAATCTATAAAGATACCATTCCCGAAGAAGAAATAAGCGAGAGCAGGAAAAAGACCAGGTCTGCTTTTGTGGCCGGTATTCCCACTATGATTCCCTTTGACATGGTGCGTGCCGGAAACAGGCTCGGCGTGGTTTATGAGATGCTGGGCGGGGAGTCTCTGTGCGATTTCATGATAGGGAGCGAAGAGAATATGGAGACCGGGATCGAAAAGCTGGCAGAAGTGTATCACCAGCTTGGAGATACTCATATGAAAGCCGGCGTGTTGGCGGATCACAAGGATGTAGTAAAAAACAGATTAAAGGATCTGGAAGGAATATTTACGGAGTCCGAGATAGAAACCTTGAAGGAACTGGCAGACGTGATCCCGGCGACAGATACGCTGGTACACGGAGACCTTCATTGCGGGAACATCATTATCAAAGACGGGGAGATCACGCTGATAGATATGGATGACGTTGATCTGGGACATCCCATATGGGACTTAAGTATACTGACGTTTCTTTTTGATATCTTTGCAAATTCCGCTCCCGAAAAAGTAGTCAAAAAGGCACTGCACTTTTCACCGGAGCAATGCCGTCACATATTAAGGAATTTCATATCCGATTATTTTAAGACAGGGGACGATGCCGATATAGATTTTATCATAAGTACACTGGGACGTCTTGGCATGTTCAGAAGGGTATTTCTTATTCCGGTGCAGCCTGAAGAGAACAGATCAAATAAAGCAGATGAGATAAGGAGAGATCTTCTGTCGGTTATAGATCAAGAAAAAGAGTCTCTTAATAAAGTGCTGGATATGTTTAAATCAGTCGGAGAAATCTCAACCTTTTAGCAAAGAGCAAGACTTTTGGGCGAGTCTTGACATAATGATGTGCTGTTTACTATATTATGCAATCCTTCACATACTGTGCTATAATGACTCCGTATGTCTTATGTAGCATTATACAGAAAATTCCGCCCGAGAACATTTGATGAGGTACGGGGACAGGATCATATAGTTACCGCTTTAAGAAATCAAGTAAAGACCGGAAGAATGGGGCATGCCTATCTTTTCTGCGGCACAAGAGGCACTGGAAAGACCACGATGGCCAGAATAGTGGCAAAGGCTGTAAATTGTGAAAATCCGGTAAACGGCAGTCCCTGTGGGGAATGTGCCATGTGCAGAGGCATTGATTCGGGAAGCTCATTGAATGTCATAGAGATAGATGCAGCGTCAAACGGATTAAAAGAAGATGCACGTCTTATCCGGGAAGAAGTGGTATATGCACCACCTGAGGGAAAATACAAGGTTTACATAATAGACGAAGCCCACATGCTCTCAAAGGATGCTTTCAACGCATTGCTCAAAACTCTTGAAGAGCCGCCTTCATACGTTATATTTATTCTTGCAACCACAGAGATACACAAGATATTGCCGACTATCCTGTCTCGCTGCCAGCGTTATGATTTCCACAGGATTACTACTGATGTCATAGCGACGCATATGCGGGAGCTTCTTGATGAAGAGGGAACGGAAGCGGAAGACAAGGCTCTTGCATATATAGCCAGAGCAGCAGACGGCTCTATGCGAGACGGATTGAGTATACTGGACCAGTGTCTTTCGTTTTATATCAATGAGCCGCTAACCTACGCGCATGTACTTGATATACTGGGAACGGTTGATGTCAGCATTTACAACAAGATGACGGAATACATTATCGATCGTGATGTATCATCTTTGCTGGGCAAGTTTGACGAGGTGGTGGCAAAAGGCGGAGATCTTTCCGAGTTCGTTTCCGACCTCATCGGATATATACGCAATATTATGCTTCTTAAGACCGGTACGGATGTGTCCGATCTCATAGATATTGCAGATGAAAATCTTGTGCAGGCCGTCGAACTTGTGAAAAAAACTACGCTTGAAAGAGTGGTGGATTATATACGTATATTATCTGCCCTGCTCAACGATATGCGTTATGCATCGGACAAGAGAATTCTTGTGGAGGCAGCACTCATACGACTCTGCAGACCTGAGATGGATCACTCTTACGAGGGCATATTCCCCAGAATTGACGCATTGGAAAAGAAGCTGGAAAACAGCGATTCCGCCAATGCCTCAGAGCTTGGGCAACTTATCAGAAATACCGTAAGACAGGAACTTGAACACCTGTCTTTGAATAATGTTTCCGCAGCAGGAGCCTCAAACGGTACTTTAACTGAAGGAGCACCGAGAGAAGATTCCGCAGCAGCAAAAGGAGACGATAAGGAGCAGCCTAAAAAGCCGGCGTTTCCACCGGCTATGGAGCAGGATATAAAAGATGTCTGTGACAATATAAGTGGAATACTAAAAAAACTCGGGCAGCCCTTGAGCAGTTATCTCAGATGTACCCGGATAGGAGCGGAGGGCACAACTCTTGTTATAAGGACTAATGATGAGGCTATGTTCAGTACCTTAAGCAAAGAGGAGAGACGAGCGGAGATAGAAGAGGCGCTTGAGCTTGTTATAGGAAGACACATTAATATCAAAGTGGTCAACGGTTCAGGCATAAAAAAAGATGATACGGATGTGTTCATTGAGTTGAACAGCATTATAAAAAAAGAAATTGAAATAGACAAAAGCCTTTGACAGGAGGAAGAAAAATGGCAAAAAGAGGCGGATTCGGCGGTGGTATGCCGTCCAATATGGGAAACCTTATGAAGCAGGCTCAGAAAATGCAGCGTCAGATGGAAGAAGCTTCAAAGGAGCTTGAAGAAAAAGAGTTTACAGCATCTTCGGGTGGTGGTGCAGTCAATGTGACCGTCAGCGGAAAGAAGGAGATTGTAAGCCTTAAGATTTCTGAAGAAGCTGTAGATCCCGATGATGTGGAGATGCTTGAGGATATGATCACTGCGGCGGTAAACGAAGCATTAAGAAGTGTTGATGAATTTTCTCAGGAGAGGATGGCGGCAGCCACGGGAGGCTTAGGCGGATTCCCGTTCTAACAAGGTATAAAAGTGGATTATTACAGCAAACAGATAACCAATCTGATAGGGGCGCTTGCAAGGCTTCCGGGAATAGGCTCAAAGACTGCCCAGAGGCTCGCTTTTCACGTATTGTCGATGCCCAAAGACCAGGTGCATTCTCTGGCGGACGCCTT
>CAJOOT010000146.1 GCA_905236215.1 uncultured Eubacterium sp. | reverse complement strand
GGATATATTGATTTTTCCGGAAATATGGATTTTTGCATTACGATACGCACTATGGTTAAAAAGGACAAAAAAGTCTACCTTCAGGCAGGAGCAGGCATTGTGGCAGATTCTGTTCCGGAGAATGAATACAACGAATGCAGAAACAAGGTAGCGGCGCTTTCGCAATGTGTAATGGAGTAAGGAGCAGGCCATGATATTACTGATAGATAATTACGATTCATTTACTTACAACCTTTACCAGTATGTCGGGATTTTTGCCGACGAAGTTCGGGTTATAAGAAACGATAAGGTCACAGTAGAAGAAATTACCAAGATGGATCCCGAGAGGATAATACTTTCACCGGGTCCTAAAGGTCCCGAAGATGCAGGTATCTGCGTGGATGTAGTAAAGCATTTTTACGACAGGAAGCCTATTTTGGGCATCTGCCTTGGACATCAGTGCATAGGCTACGCCTTTGGAGGAAAGGTATCCCATGCAAAGGAGATTTTCCATGGCAAGCAATCTTTGATAGAGCACGATTCATCGGGGATTTTTCTGGGGATAGAAAGTCCCATCAGGGTGGCAAGATATCACTCACTTGCAGTTCAGGAAGAAGGATTACCAAAAGAACTTAAAGTGACGGCTCGCACCAAAGAAGGGCAGATAATGGCGATAAGACATAAGGAATATCCTGTGGCCGGTCTGCAGTTTCATCCCGAATCGGTATACACGGAACACGGCAAGCGTTTGATAGAGAATTTTGTTAACGGAAGGATATAGGTGACATAACATGAACAATGGATATTACGGGAAATTCGGAGGACAGTTCGTATCAGAATCTTTGATGGGGACACTGACAGAACTGGAGAAGGCTTTTAACGAAGCAATATCAGATCCTTCATTTAATGAGGAATTGGATTATTACCTGAAGCAGTATGTGGGGCGTAAGACACCGCTTTATTATGCGGAACGTTTAAGTAGGGAGTATGGCACAAAGATCTACCTTAAGCGTGAAGATCTCTGCCATACCGGAGCCCACAAGATAAACAATGTGTTGGGACAGATTCTTCTCGCCAAACGTATGGGAAAGACCAGAGTCATTGCCGAGACCGGAGCAGGACAGCACGGAGTTGCTACAGCCACGGGAGCTGCGCTCTTTGATATGGAATGCACTGTATATATGGGCGAAGAGGATATGAAGCGTCAGGCTTTGAATGTAATGAGGATGGAGATGCTTGGAGCCAAAGTCGAGTCTGTGCGCTCCGGAAGCAATACATTAAAAGACGCCACAAACGAGGCTATCCGCGTATGGACAAAGAACGCAGAGGATACATTTTACATCATAGGCTCTGCGGTAGGACCTCATCCGTATCCGGCAATGGTAAAGCGCTTCCAGAGTGTTATTTCAAAGGAGGCAAAGCTCCAGCACCTTGAAGCTGAAGGAAAGCTGCCGGATGTGGTAATGGCCTGTGTGGGCGGAGGTTCAAATTCAATTGGAATGTTCGCGGATTTTATCGCTGAAGAAGGCGTGGAACTTATAGGAGTAGAGGCAGCAGGAAAAGGTCTTGATACTCAGGAACATGCATCGGCACTTGCCTGCAGGGAAGCGGAGCCCGGTGTGCTGCACGGCATGAAATCATATCTTCTCCAGGATGATGCCGGAAATATCAAGCTTGCCCATTCGATATCGGCCGGTCTGGATTATCCGGGTGTGGGCCCTGAGCATGCGTATTTAAGAGATAGCGGCAGGGCATCATATGTTGGGATTACCGATAAAGAGGCTATGGATGCACTGATGGAATTATGTAAACTTGAAGGGATAATCCCGGCTATAGAAAGTGCACATGCTGTAGCTTACGCAAAGAAAAAAGCAAAAAAAATGACGAAGGATCAGTCAATGATAATTTGCCTCTCGGGGCGCGGTGACAAAGATGTAAATACAATAGCGGACTATATTGCCGGGAAAGGATATCTGAACTGATGAACAGAATAGAAAAGAGAATGCAGGAATTAAAAGAACGTTCGGAAAAAGCTTTCATTACTTATATGACCTATGGGCTCCCGGATACGGAGAACTGCATGAATGTGTTTAAAGCAAAGGCAGAAGCAGGCATAGATGTGATAGAACTCGGAATTCCCTTCTCAGACCCAATAGCTGACGGGCCGGTTATCCAGGACGCATCATTTAGAGCTATTCAAAAGGGGGCAACACTTGTAAAAGCCTTTGATGCAGTAGGTAAGGTTAGAGAGGAGGGAGCGGAAGTACCTGTCATATTCATGCTTTACTACAATACGGTAATGCATTACGGGGTTGAAAATTTCGTAAAAAGCTGCAGGGAGAAAGGCGTAGATGGAATCATCATCCCCGATCTTCCCAAGGAGGAGCAGGAGACAATAGCAAAAGCCTTGGAAGGCGATGACAGGACTATCATGATACAGCTTGTGTCGCCGGTTTCCGGAGACAGGATAGGAGATATTGTAAAAGATGCCAGAGGTTTTATTTACTGCGTTTCGGCGATGGGAGTGACAGGCCTGAGCGGTGCATTTTACCGCTCCATCAATGACTATTTACAGTCGGTTAAAGATGCGGCAGATATCCCGGTTATGATGGGATTCGGAATACGTACGGCTGAAGATGTTAAGCCCATGAAGAACATAATAGACGGTGCGATAGTTGGCAGCCACTTTATAAATCTGATGGAAGAGAGCGGATATGATATCGAAGTGGCAAAGGAATATGTGGAAACATTTAAGAAAGAGCTAAATCAAGGAGGAAGAGAAAATGACTGAGTTGACGATGAAAGAAGCAGTAAACAAAGTAGTGGAAGGAAAAAATCTGACACGTTTGGAAGCCAGTACAGTGATGGATCTTATGCTTTCGGGAAGGGCTACGGAAGCACAGATAGCGGCCTTCCTCGTAGGTCTTCGTATGAAGGGCGAGACCATGGATGAGATTGTAGGCCTGGCTCAGGGTCTTTCCGACAAGGCCGAGCATATACAGCCCAACGCCGATGTATATGTAGATCTGGTAGGTACCGGCGGAGACAGGACATTTACATTCAATGTATCCACCACCTCTTCCATGGTAGTATCGGCAGCAGGACTTCCTGTGGCAAAGCACGGTAACAGATCTATTTCTTCAAAGAGCGGATCCGCTGATGTACTTGAGGAACTTGGGGTTGACATAACTATTAGTCCCGACAAAGTCACCCGTTGTGTGGATGAAGTGGGAATAGGGTTTATGTTTGCTCAGACATTTATCAAAGCTATGAAATATGTGGGTAAGGTTCGTTCCGAAATGGGTATCCGCAGCGTGTTCAACATCCTGGGACCTCTTTCAAATCCATCCAATGCAAAATACACCGTGATAGGTGTTTACGACCCTGCATTGACAGAGACTCTTGCCATGGCATTAAATCAGCTTGGGGTTAAGAGGTGCTTTTGCATGAGCGGTGAGGATCATATGGATGAATTTACATTGACCGGAAAAACGACTGTAGCTGAGCTTAATGACGGCCACGTGAAGGTATACGAAGTAACTCCCGAGCAGTTCGGCTTCAAGCGCTGCACCTTGGATGAATTAAGAGGCGGAGACAAAACAGTAAACGCACAGATTACACGTGATATTCTGACAGGAAAGCTCGAAGGACCAATGCGTGACATGGTACTGCTTAATGCAGGCGCCACTCTTTATATAGGAGGAAAAGCCGACAGCATTGAGCAGGGCATCAATATTGCCGCAGATACAATTGATTCCGGAAAGGCATACGAAAGATTGATGGATCTTGTAAAGGCTACGGCTGCGTGAAAAGCAAATTCAAGTCTCGATATTATCCGACTGAGATAAAAAGTGTTGTTATAGTGAGAATTCTTCTATATAATTACTTGGGCAAAAAATATAAAAAACAAGTAATTAAAGAAGGAATAGAAATTGACAACTCAATCAATGACAAGCGGAAACGTGGCAAAACAGATATTTTTGTTCACGCTGCCAATCATGGCGGGAAATTTTCTGCAGCAGCTGTATAACACCGTAGATGGCATAGTAGTAGGGCAATTTGTAAGTGAACAGGCACTTGCAGCTATCGGTACCTGTGCGCCTGTTACTATATTGTATCTGGCGCTGGCCTTGGGATTAAGCACCGGCAGCGGTATTCTGGTAGCTCAATATTTTGGCGGCGGACGTATTAAGGATCTTAAAAGAGCGGTATCTACATCCATCATCATGCTTACCGGAATTGGAATCGTATTTTCAACTGTTGGAGCACTTATATCCGGACCGATTCTGGGTGTGGCTTTGGCGGTTC
>CAJOOT010000145.1 GCA_905236215.1 uncultured Eubacterium sp. | reverse complement strand
TCGGAATAGGCATTAAAAAGTTCATCACTCATCCCGCCAGGAATATATTTGTCATCTGTACTGGATATCACTACCATTGGGATGCTCTTTAATGAAGATGCATTTTTAAGAGCTTCCGCGACTGAAAGATCCGAAACTTTAAATCCCAAATTTGCGCTGTCTGTCTGCATTTCAATGGCATTGAGGAACGGGAATGCCGGAAGTGTATACCACCTGAAAATATCCACATCAGCAAGCTTGTGTATTGAATCGTAAGGACTGTCAAGAATGAATGCTTTGATATCATAGTTTTCAAACATATTCTCAGCTGCCGCAAAGAGAATGGTATTTGCGCCCACACCTTCACCGCAAAGAATGAAAGTCTGATCCTTTAATATCTTTTGAAGCTCATCCAACCAGTCTATGAGATCGTTTTTTTCATTGTATCCCCATGAGAAGTAGTCCCCCTCGCTTTTTCCGATACACCGTGTATCGGGAATGAATATATTGCATCCAAAAGCATTATAAAGATCTGCCCCTGCAAGGAAGTCTGTCGTACCGTCTTCATAGAAGCGCGGAAGAAAAACAACCGTGGTATCGGCACCCTCATTATAGAGATATCCGTGAAGATTGGATCCGTCAAACGTGGATTTTATGTCAACCTCATCGCAAAGTCTGGATGATTTATAATCATCCCATGCCTGCTGGGCTTGAAGAACTATATTCTTTTCTTCGTCTGAAGGGGTAAGCCCCTGAGCATTGCCCATAGCAGTCTCTACAGACTCATCCACCTGCACAAATGCTGCAAAATACCCATCCTTAACGGAAACCAGCCATCTGCCGCCGAAAATTCCTACCATGACTATTGCTACCAAAATAGCAACAAAAAGAGAATTCCTGCTGATATTAAAGCGCTTTTTCTTTCCGGCTTCCTGTGCGGCCTTTTCCTCTGCCGTGGGATTCTTTTTCTTTTTACTATTGTAAATGGGTTTTTTCCCTCTGTTCTTTTTCATGAAAACTCCTTAATTATTTCGCGGCAAGAGTCATGCCTATACTGTTTCTGTTAAACACATAATCTCCGGTTACAGCCGCCGTCTCGTCGGCCTCAATTTTTTCTTTGGCCAGTGCGATATTCGCACTCCTTTCGGCTGCGTCATTTCCGAAGGAATTTAGAACAGCAAGATATGCTATTCCGGTATCTTTGTCAATTACGGCAATGTAATCTCCCACCTTAACCGAGCCGTCGGTCTGACCATCCACACACCATGTGCTTAATACAGAGGGCAGATCCTGCGCAGCAGCATTGTTCAATGTTCCGTTATCATCCCCCAGGGAGCAGTCGGAAAAAGCGCTCTGTAGCTCCGAAAAGGCCACGCCGGACTCATATCTTTCATTTAATGCATCAAGCTTCTTTTGCAGATTGGACAAAGAATTCTCATCTATCTCATCCGTAGACCTGTTTTTTAAGGCGCTCATCGTAATAACCGAAATGTTGACGCTTTTGTAATCCCCAAGATCATGCTCATTGACATAAGCATCAATATCAGCCTCAGACGCCTGATATGTATCTATAAGATGCTGCTTATATGCTTCGGCCTTAACCTGCTTTAACAGCTGATCCTGATATATATTTACATTCATGCCCACTCCATAGTATGCTACATACCACGAATTCTCGGCAATGCCTGTATCTGTCATATTCTTTTGATTTTCGGCAAGCTTTTCACTATAGCGTGAAAGCTCATCATCAGAAAAATCATAATCTGCCTCTACTGCAAGATCGTAGTAATAATTTGTCTCTTCGAGCAGTTCCTCTGCACCTTGGAGAAAATAATCTCTCCAGGTCTGTGTCTTTTCATCGTCAACATACTGCTCGGCATCTGACTTTGTCTGGTCATAGCCCATTTTTTCAAGATTATCCTCATTTTCATCTATAAAATCATTGAAATAAGTGAAAAAATAATAATTATATTCACACACGGTATAGGAAGTATCTTTGGATGTGCCGGTGGGAATATGCTGCTGAAGAAATCCCGAATTAAGAAAGATGATGAGTAAAACCATCGGAACAAGAACTATATAAACGGCCCTAAGGACGGGCGAACCCTGTGACATTTTAAAACCCTCTCTGTGTCTGTAAATTATTTCTTAAAAGAAATACGAGGAGCCCAAAGAACCGACTCCTCGTATATTGTAACATAGGGAAATTAAACTTTAAACTTATTTTGTAAGTCCTATACTCTATACTATACCGCCACTGTAGAATATAATACAGCAGATGCAGCAGAATATAGAGAAGATAACCGGGAATACAACTGTTGTAATAAACAGTTCTTTGTATGCCTGCTTGTGAGTAAGTCCGAATACACCCAGTGTATTAGCAACGGACTGTGCATGCGGGAGAGAATCGAAGGTCTGCGTAGTACACAGAAGAAGTCTTCTCAAAGCGCCTGCATTGACACCCATATCGAGGTAAGACTGTCCGAACATCGGCAACCAAACCATCATAGCAGATACACCGTCTGTGCAGAGACCTGCAATAACTGCTACCGAAAGCATTGCTGAGATGTACGGGTTGATGTTGAGCCCAAGGATAGCCTCCTGAATAGGCTCCACACAAGCTGCACTTGTAACCACCTGACCAAAGCCGTATACACAGCCGGCAAGCATGAGGAATCCCCACATATCTGTACAACCCTTTGACAAGATCTTGATCCAGCCAATCTTATTGACTCTCTTCCAGTGAATAAGTACAAGTACCACCACACCGGTAAGCTGAGCGAGAGCAACAAGCTGTGTAGCCCATGTCTGATAGGTTTGATCCATGTATTCGATCTTTGAGTAGCAGATAGCTGAAACAACAACCACTACAAGCGGAATAATAGCTGAGATGAAGCTCGGAAGATCCTCATCATCAAGCTCAAGCTCTGCATCTTCGGGTCCGTCATAACCTTCACCGTTTGCACGTGCCTTTGCTACAAGACGTGTCTGGTATACAAGGAAAAGTGCGATACCTACACAACCCGTAGCGATGGAAAGAATCGGTGCGTCAAAGATTCCCGTGCCAAGAAACATATTTACGAGCGCACCCGGAACGTTCGGTACCGGCATACAGAAGTTGATGGCCGGAGCAATACCCTGGGCTGCGATCATTCCTACTTTACGCGGAAGATTTGCAGATTTCATAAGCGGTGCTGCTACTACAACAACTACGAATATGAAAGTACCAACGCCAGCACACATAAGGATAACGGCTGTGATAGTGATAGCCACCCATGCATGCTCCTTACCCAGAAGCTTGATAACCGTATTACCTACGGCTTTCGAACATCCCGTTTCGTCCATCAGGAATCCAAGCAAACCTGAAACCGTGAAGACGAAAAACATTAATTGAACAAGTGATGCAACACCGGATGGGAACGTTTCAAACACTGAAACATAGAAACTGTTCGCAGAGCCGAATGCTGCAATGACTGCACAAATAAGTGCAGCAATGCCTGTGTGTACACCTTTAAAACAAAGGATGATGAACACAACGATCGCCGCAATAACAAAAATAGCGGAAATCCAAACATCAGTGAACATTTTGTCTCCTCCTTAACACTTTTTCTGATTAAAAGTTACCCTAC
>CAJOOT010000144.1 GCA_905236215.1 uncultured Eubacterium sp. | reverse complement strand
TTATACTCATTGCAATTAATGATGTCAAGGAAAACATGCATGAAATTATGTAAACCAAAAAGCAAGACTCGTCATTTTGCATCTCGAAGGTGCTTGTCATGAATGTTCATCATAGCCTTAACCTTTCCATTCTGTCGGGGCGTAACACAGCGAATCATCATATAGGATAAGATCTATGCGCTTTTGGTCAATCAGGCACTCAAGGTACGGACGCACAAAACGCTCGAGATTTTGTGCCTTTTCCGTGGTGTCAGTTTTGATATTCATTTCTCGTTTGACTTCGGCACAGATGTGGCCTCCGCTCATGGGACGATCAATCAGCGAGCAAACATAGTCCAAGCGTTTGTTCATCAAAGTGAGATTGGCGTCTACCAGATCGTTACAGCTACCGTCTACTACTCCGCAATGAGAAAGGATTAACTTTTTGTATGGCTTGTTGCGGAAGAGCTCCACGGACTCAAGACTTTGTGCAAAGTTAAATGCATAAGGAAGTTTCGCGTACCGCAGATTTTTTTCACTCATCATGGCATCGCCGGCATAACAAACATTGTCCGGTGTAATAATGCTGATATGATCCGGAGAGTGTCCGGGCGTATGTAGGATACCGAAGCGTGTATTTAGGAACAGGACGTAATCCCAGTCATCTTCAATCAGGATATCCGCACGTGTGGGGAGTGCCGCAAGCTTGGGGTCTCCCATCACCTGACCTGCCGGATATGCAAAGAGATAGCTTTTGACAGACGCAAAAGTGCGGCAGGTCTCAGCTTCTCCAATGGACATGGCCACGGGAATATGATACTTTTCCTGGAAATAATGGGTATTTCCAAGGTGATCAAAGTGAGTATGAGTGTTGATGATACCGCTCACCTCAAGATTCTCTTTTTTTAAGAGATTTTCGAGCTGTTCCCGGATATAATATGTGCCTGTATCCAGCAAAATACAGTGGTGATCGTCTGTCTTGTAAAGGGGGATGAGCTGCCAACCGGTGATACAGTAGGTATTGCCGTAAATATGTTCCAATTTAAGTTCATTCATGATGAAAAATCCTGGTATAAGTTCACTATCTGCGGAACAGGTATGGTCATTTCTTTGCAGTCTTTTGCCACCTCAAAGGGAGCTCCGGTGATTTTCTGAAGTTCCTCAACAGTTATGTCATCCCGAAGTTCAGTCAATACCAGATGCTTGTCACGTATCTCCATTACGCAGTATTCGGTAATAATGGTGTTTACTACACCTACGCCTGTTAGTGGATATGAACAGCTCTTAACAATTTTGGGATCGCCGTTTTTGTTGCAATGGCGTGTGGCAATAATAACGTTTGGAACGCCGCAGATTATATCCATTGCGCCACCCATTCCCGGAGATTTTCCGGGCATGGTCCAGTTTGCCAGATCTCCGTTTTCGGCTACTTCAAAGCAACCTAATACCGTGGCATCTACTCTGCCGCTTCGCATCATACCCAGAGCCATGTTTACGTCGAATGTACAGGCACCCTTTGTAGGGATGATTTCTTCACCGGAAGCATTGCAGTAGCTTTCTACTTTTCTGATGCCCGGCTCCGCGTGCTTGCCTACGCCGATAATACCGTTCTCTGATTGCACCCATACCCCTTCCCTGAGAAAATCACTGGCCATTGTGGGAATTCCCACACCCAGGTTGACGGTGATTCCGGGCTTAAGCATAGCTGCAACTCTGCGTGCAATGAATTCACGCGGTTCCATCTTGGAAAAATCTATTTTTGAGGTTGTTATATTTAATGTATCCATAATAATTACTCCAAAACCATATCTACATAAACGCCGGGTGTGACTATTCTGTCGGGACCAATTTCGTCGATTTCAAGAATCATGTCGGGATCGGCTATAGTGACAGTACATTCGTTCATAGCAACAAGCGGGTTTGAGTTTTCGTTGGTACCGTGATATGCAAGGTTTCCGAGGGGGTCAGCTGCACGGCAGCGTACGAGAGCCACGTCTCCCTTCAGGGCGGTTTCCAGCATATACATCTCGCCATTGAATTCATGGAGTTCTTTTCCCTTTTCTATACCGGTACCCATACCGGTTTTTACATAGAATCCGGCAATGCCTGATCCTCCGGCGCGCAGGCGCTCAGCCAGCGTGCCCATGGGGCAGAATTCCACCTCAAGCTTGCCCGAAGCATGCATTTCCATGGCTTCCCTGTTGTTTCCGATATGGGAAGTAATCATCTTGTCAATGACTCCGGCAGAAAGGAGTCTTCCGATGCCGAAACCGGCCTTACATGAGTTCAAAGATATTGTGGTAAGGTGTTTTACGCCACTCTCAAGCACAAGATCCACCAGCCTTTCGGGAGTTCCAAAATGACCGAATCCTCCCATTACAATGGTCTGACCGTCTTTGAACTGTTCGATGACTTCGTCTTTTGAGTAAAGTTTTCCGAGTCTCATAATTTTTTACCTTTTTTCTTCCGTACTATTTAACTTTTTAATCACTTACTAATTATAATATTATAGTAGCATAAATCGCAACTTTACTTTTTGGGGGTAATTCGTTATACTTCTATGGGGATGTGTGCCCTCGGCTAACGTTGACGGCACACTTTAAATACGCAACGAAAGAGAATAATCTAAAACTCTTTCGGAAGGAGAATCCACATGAGCAAAAAAAAGAATCGAACGAGGACGGCCAAGAGTGCAATATCAGGACTTCGTTTAAAGGGACTTGTTGCCGGACTTATCATGGTTCTGGGTGTTTTGGGTGAGATATACGTGATGATCAATATGCCCAAAAACATACTGGCTATTGGTGTATGTGCTATAGTTGCTCTTGATGCCATGTATTTTGTTATGACTTCCATTGCGGATATCAGGCAGATTAGAGACAATCAGATGCAGGAGGCATATGAAAACCTTCTTAAATCGGAAAAAGCGTCTTACCTTCTCCTCAGAAAGAGTTTTTCGGAGCTTGATGAGCGGCTGACAGCCGTTGAGACACAGGTTGATAATTCGGCCAAGCAATCGGCTACAATGCAGAAAAATGTTGCAAAAGTCACCATCAATCGTGGGGCTGAGCAGGCTGAAGAACTTCAGAAGTCCAATGCAGAGATATCAGACCTTGTTAAGCAGATAATGGAGCAGGATAAATCTGTACTCGAAAAGGTTACTCAGATGCAGTCTTCTGTTATGGAGGGTCTGAGGTCAACAGAATATGCAATCAAGGATGCGGTTAGTCAGCAGGCGCTACGCAGTTCATATGCGCCGGCAGCGCCCGTTGTTATGCAACCGCAGATGGCAGCACCGCAGCCTATGGCAGCACCTGTACAGATGACGGCGCCTGTATCTGAGCCTGCACCTGCGGTGGCACCTGAGCCGGTAGCAGAGCCTGAACAGGCATTTTCCGAAGAAGATCCGCTGGCAGGATTTGATGGACAGATGAATGTCCTTCCTGCTGAAGCGGCACGTGAGGAACAGGCGGTTATTGAAGAACCTGCAGCAGCACCCGAGGCGGAACCTATACCGGAACCCGTAGCGGAGCCTGAACCTACACCTGAACCTGTAGAAGAG